>NZ_JBSQIC010000002.1:0-96787 GCF_055108615.1 Tangfeifania sp.
TCTACTGTTACACTCTTTGCTAAGTTTCTTGGCTGATCAATATCTTCACCACAATTTAAGGCAGTATAATATGCTAAAAGCTGTAAAGGGATAATTGCCAATAAACCAGCAAAATCCTTATTTAAAATTGGCAGTTCAATTAAATGATCAACACTTTCAATTTCAAATTTTTGATTTTCCTCAGTAATCAATAGTGTTTCAGCACCTCTAGCCTTAACTTCTTTTAAATTACTAAATAGTTTAGAAAAGAGATCAGCTCTACTTCCAAGAGCCACAACTGGTACTCCCTCTTCAATTAAAGCAAGTGTTCAGTGCTTAAATGGTTGCCGGAACAGGGCATTGCAGGGACCGGTTGTTCGTTTTGTCATTTTTTGTATTGCGATACGTATATTTCATTATTTATTTGTAATGGAATACAAAAATAAATCAATATATTTGTATCGTAATACTATAATGAATAAAATGGAAGAGATATTCAGGTACAGCAATCAAATTATCGGGAACGTTAATTTGCGTTTTTTTAGGTATTTATATCGACAGATTAACTGGGAATCCCGGCTTATTGAAATTCTTGGATCGAGAGGGGTCGGAAAAACTACATTGATGCTCCAAAAGGCATATTTAATTAATTCAGAGAAATCAAATCAGGCGGTTTATATTTCACTGGATGACAAAATGATGTATAATTATTCCATAGTCGATATTGCCGGGCAACTGGAACAATACGGTGTAAAATACCTGTTTTTGGACGAGGTACATAAGTATCCTTCTAAACAAAAAGGGTACGACTGGTCGGCAGAAATTAAAAATATTTACGACAGGTATCCCCGAATGAATATTATATATTCCGGTTCATCAATTTTGAAAATTTACAAGGGACAAGGCGATCTTAGCCGCCGAAAAAGTACTTATTTGCTATATGGCCTTTCTTTCCGCGAATACCTGGAATTTTATGGTATAGGAAAATATCCCGTTATCGGACTGAAAGAAATGCTTGCCAATCATCAGGAAATAACAACTCCGATAACAAAAGAACTCAAAATAATTCCTCATTTTAAGAATTATTTAAAAACAGGTTATTTTCCCTTTTACCGCGAAGATACTGATTCTTATTACAGCCGTTTAAATACTGTTTTGAATGTGATTATTGAAACAGATATACCAGCCGTATCAGATATATCTTTCGAAACAGCGTTAAAATTAAAAAAGCTGCTTGGAGCTATCGCATCCAGCGTTCCTTATGTGCCTAATCTTTTGAAGCTGAGGAAAGAACTGTTTATTTCCGACCAGCGCACGTTGCTCAAATATCTTGACTATCTTGAAAAGGCGGAAGTAATAAGCAGTTTGTCACAAAAAGCGATAGGCAATAAAATAATGCGAAAGCCGGATAAAATATACCTCGCCAATACAAATTATATGTACAGTTTGGCTTTTTCAGGGGGGAAAATCGGTACTATCCGGGAGATTTTTTTTGAATCGCAGTTGAGCGTTGGTCACAGTTTGAAATTACCATCCAAAGGAGATTTTTTAGTGGATGAAAAGTATTTGTTTGAAATTGGGGGAAAAAACAAATCGTTAAAACAAGTCAAGGATATAGCTCATGCTTATCTGATTCTGGATGATATAGAAAATGGAGTTTTCAACCAGATACCACTCTGGCTGTTTGGTTTTTTGTATTAAAAGAAAATAAGGCTGTGCTTTTATTTCAGTCGGAAAAAACTCAGTACTTCCTCGCTGTCACTTTCAGCACCGCCTGCTTTTCTTTCAGTTCGATTTTTACATCGTTTTCGTCGAGGCTGTCGAAGATTTGGCTGAAGTCGAAGGAATCTTCTCCGGACGGGGATGAGGATTCGCCTGGTTTCTTCGGTTTTTTCTTTTGGCGCAAAAACAGTTGAAGCACTTCGTTCAGCATCTCTTCCGAAACCGGGATTTCGCCTTCGATGGAAAGTCCTTTAAAATCGTTGAGCCTGTTTTCAGTTATTCGCCGGATAATTGGATTCATGTTGTATTGTTTTTAATTCAAAATCGAAAATAATTGTGTTGTTCTTGGTGATAATTCCTTTCCAGTCTGCCATGGGAATCAAAAAAGCAAGGTTCTGTTTCCGGAGCAGGGCATCAAGGTTGATTTTTACCTTCGAACCCGAAATTTTCCAGACAGCGCCTGAGCCATCTTCATCGTCGTCGCCGCTTTTCAGCGCATGTTTAAAAGAAGTCCAGCTTCTTTTTGCCTTTCCGAAAATACTGAGCAGCGCTTTTTCGTAAAATTTTATTCCTTCCAGAAACTCGATTCTCAAAATTCTGTCGGAATGGCTGTTGTATTCAATGTCATGAATTTTGCACCGGATTTCCCGGTCAATCATGGTATGGTCGATTTTCACCCTGAACTCATCGTCGTTCATTTCGCTGAAATGAATTTCCTCAAAATCGTTCATTGCGTTGGGATCGGCAATCAGTGTTTGGAGAACAAAATTCAGGAAATCTTCCTGCACAGGAATGTGAAAGGACAAACTTGCGCCTTCCATCTCTTTTAAATCGCGCTTTTCGAGTTTTTCCAGAAAGTAATCTTTAACGGAATCGGCTCTCATGTTACTGCTTTTGTAAATTAAACAGACCGGAGTTCGGGTTGTTTGCTTTTTGCTGTTAAATCGGCATAATTGTTTAATTAATGTTCCCTTCGTGAAAATTTTGTGCCTTTGAGTCTTTGTGGCAAAAAAGAATATGCCAAGGAAATACGAAGATTTACAAAATTCATTATCGAGCTAAAATGGAAATCATAAATATTTAAATTCAAGATAGTTGAAAATCATTTTTTATTTCCTCTACCTCAGATTATAAAAGCATTGACTAATATCCAACCCGTACCGGGTTGTTTTGTGAATAATTCAATTGAATTATTACTGAAATCAAACGCTTACAGCGTTTTTTTTATAGATATCCCACTTCTAAATGATTTGGTTCAATATTATAAAAAAGCCGGTACGGCTTTGATTATAGTAACCCAAACTGAGTAGGATAGAAATGAACCCGGTACGGGTTCGATTTTATTAGCTTTTAGTTTTAAATTTGTACATACCGATTAAATCTGAAAACTATGAGTCGATACTTCCTGCTTCCGGCCCTCCTCATTCTGAGCCTGCTGTTTTCCTGCAAAACGGAAAAACAACCGCCCAACTTTGTGTTTATCCTGGTTGATGATTTGGGTGAAGAAACGGATGTTTCAGAACAATTTCCTGAAAAAGTGGAAGAACTGAAAACTGTTCTAAATAAAAAACTGGATGAAACCGGTGCAAAGTTTCCGCAACCAAATCCGGATTATGTCCCAGGCGATTAGAAAAAACTTGTAACTTGCTAATTATATTCATTTGAGATGAAAATTTTGATTATTGAAGATGAACCCGAAATGCAGGCATTGATAAAACAGTTTTTGGAAGAAGAAAACTATACCATAGAAACTGCCTGCGACTTTGTAAGCGGTCTTGACAAAATTGTTTCCTACGATTACGACTGCATTTTGCTGGATATTATGCTGCCCGGCGGCAACGGTCTGGAGTTACTCGATGAGCTAAAAAAACTGAACAAAGCCGACAGCGTAATTATTATCTCGGCAAAAGACTCGATTGACGATAAAGTAAAAGGACTTGGCCTGGGCGCCGACGATTACCTGACCAAACCTTTTCATCTGGCCGAACTGAACGCCCGCATTAAATCGGTTATCCGCCGGAAAAAAATGGATGGCCGTCAGTTTCTTGAAATGGAAAATCTGAAAGTTGATTTGGACGAACGCCTCGCCCTGGTTAATAACCAACCGCTGGAGCTAAACCGGAAAGAACTCGATATTCTGATTTTTTTACTGATGAACAAAAACCGGATTACCCGCAAAGCAGCCATTGCCGAAAACATCTGGGGCGATTACATCGACCAGGCCAACGATTTCGATTTTATTTATTCGCAAATTAAAAACCTTCGGAAAAAACTGCGAACCCATGCTGCAAGGGTTGAAATTAATACCGTTTACGGAATGGGATATAAACTCACCTCGAAATGAAATTATTGAATTACACACTTTTTTGGCTGACTGTGATTTTGTTTGTAACAATAAGCGCCTGGTCAATATTTTTCTACTACCAGTTACTGAACCAGGTAAAAACAACCATTGACGAGGGCCTTGCCAGTTATAAAATTTCACTCATTACCAGCCTCGAAAATAATCCGCAGCTTTTAACAAGGGAAACGCCCGGCAACCAAAACTATTTTTTGCGTTCGATACCGGACGAAGAGGCGCTTCAAATAAGAGACACCTATAAAGATACACTGGTTTATTCCGAAATCAGACAAGAAGCCGAACCCCGGCGCGTACTTACTACTGCCTTTGCAGCAGAAGATTCATTTTACGAATTAAAAATTGTATCGCAGGAGGTCGATCGCAGAGAGCTGATTGCAAAAATTGCCGGATTGGTTTTATGGCTGTTTCTGTTTATGCTGATCGCCATTTTGGCAGTAAACAATTTTGTGCTAAAAAAAACCTGGAAACCGTTTTACAATTTACTGGCTTATCTGCGCAATTTCAGGCTTGGCGAAAGTGCGCCACAACAACCCGAAAAAACAAAAATCAGCGAATTCTCAGATTTGAACGATACCATTTACAAACTGTTAAATGCCAATATCGAAACTTATTCGAGCCAAAAACAATTTATAGAGAACGCCTCGCACGAGCTGCAAACACCGCTCGCCATCGCCATTAACAAACTTGAACTACTGGCAGGTTCTGCCGAACTCACTGAAGGGCACATTGCAAAAATCGGTAACATCATTCAAATGCTTCAACGGCTGGCCGAAATCAATAAATCGCTTTTGCTGATTTCGAAAATTGAAAACAAACAGTTTGTAAATAACGAAAAAGCTGATTTTGATGAAATCTTTAAACAGGTTCTTTCCGATTTTGCGGATTATATTGAATTCAGAAAAATTAAAATAAATTACTCACTGAATAGCAACTGGATTTATACAATGAACCGCCAACTGGCCGAAATTCTGGTGAGAAACCTGGTGAAAAATACGGTTTTTCACAACTACAAAGGTGGCGAAGTTTTTATTGATTTGTATTCCGGTGGTTTTACCATCGAAAACACGAGCGCCGAACCTGCACTTGATCCGGAAGAATTATTCAAACGGTTCAACAAAAACAACAATAAAACCGAATCGACCGGGCTGGGCCTGGCCATTGTAAAAGCTATAGCCAATGTTTCGGGATGCAGTATTTCGTATCGATACAATAAACAAAACCGGCATGAATTTATAATTTCAAGCTAATATCTTCGTAATTGCTTAAAAACCGTTCGATTCCAGGTTCTTTCCAGGTTTGTTCCCAATTGTTTCCAGATTTGTTTCATTTCTTTGTTTTGAAAAAAAAACTAAGATGAAACGATTAACAGGATTATTCATATTTCTGCTATTTTCAGTTAATATTCTTGCTCAGAAAATTGATCAAAAAAATGTACCTGCCGTTATTTTAAATTCTTTTCAGGTAAAATTTCCCACCGCCGACGACGTGGAATGGAAGCTGGATAAAGGAAACTACAGGGTGAATTTTGAGGTGAACGACAAAGATCATGAAGTCAGACTGGATGACAGGGGGGAAATTGTAAAACATGTACAGGATTTATATGTAAGTGAAATCCCCGATGCAGCGCTGCAAACAATCAGAAAAAAAGTATCCTTTTTCGATGTGGAAGATGCCGATAAAATTTACGAAAACGGAAAAACAACCTTCGAAATTAATTTTGAAATTGACAACAAAGACCACGATTTTTGGATAAACGAAAAGGGCAAACTACTGAAATACAGGAAGGAATTAAAGAAAAGCGAAATTCCCGATTTAATTTGGTCACACATAAAAACTACCAGCGGTAACCTCGATGTTGAACATACTGAATACACCGAAGACAACGGCAGGGGAATTTATTGGATAGATGGCGATATAAACGACATGGAGCATGATTATTATTTCACCGAAAAAGGCAAGCTGATTAGCCGGACGCAGGAATTGAGGGAAAATGAAATTCCGGCCGGAATTTTAAATGCAATTAAAACAAAATACAATGGCTACGAAATTCGAAATGCCTTGCTGAAAGAAGACAATTCCTCTACTTCTTACGAAATTCAACTGCGGAAATCGAGAGAAAGGATTACCCTTACTTTTAACCGTAAAGGAGAGTTAGCAGGTTCTTCAAAAAAGCCATAATCACATCAATATTCAACATAAAACTACTTAATAAATGAAAAATATTAAATTGTTTATCATCAGCGCTTTGTTTCTGATTTTTATAAAGATTGCACCAGCCCAGCAGGATATACGGAAAGTTGAGCTTACGTTGGAAGAAGCCATTGCCATAGCTCAGGACAGCTCGTTGAGGGCATTTATCGAGAAGAATGAATATTTGTCGGACTACTGGGATTTTCGCACCTACCAGGCTGACTATCTGCCTACACTTCGTTTGGAGGCATCTCCTTTTAATTACGAAAGGGCTGTTCGGGAGGAATACAATTCGCAGGAGGAAGAGTACCAGTTTATTCAGAATGAGTCGTTGAATTCCTACGCAAATTTATCATTAACCCAAAATATCCCATTTACAGGCGGGCGAGTTTACATTGACTCTGATCTGGGACGTATTCAAAATATCGGTGGGAAAACAGAATATTCTTCAACTCCAATACGAATCGGGTTAAGACAGGCTCTTTTTGATTTCAATGACTTTAAATGGGAGAAAAAAACAGAACCTGTAGAATTCGAACGTTCAAAAAAAGAATTTTTCCAGTCGTCGCAGGAAATAGCCAACAATACAGTGAACTACTTTTTTGATTTGCTTTTTGCCCAAATCGAGTTGAAAATTGCGCAAAACGATTTTTCAAACGCCGATACGTTATACCGTGACGGTTTGCAGCGTCAGAAAAATGGAAATATTTCGCTTGAAGATATCTATTCGCTCGAGCTAAGTTTAATGGATGCCAGCAGCGACCTCGAACGTGCTGAAACAAATCTAAGAAGGTCACAAACCCGCTTGCTTTCCTTCCTGCGGATGGATAAAAATATCGATGTGGAACTTATTCCGCCAGACCGGATTTATCCGATTGATATTGACGAGCAACTGGCTATTGAAATAGCCCGTAAAAATAATCCGGATATTTTAGACATGGAACTTGACAGGCTGTATGCTGAGAGAAGTGTTGAACAGGCAAAAAAATCGCGCTACAGCGCTGATTTGAGCGTAAGTATGGGGCTCAACAAAACTACGGATGACAACCGCATCCGAACGGTTTATCAAAATCTCGAGAACCAGCAACGGGTGGAAGTAAGCATGAATATTCCGATTATTGACTGGGGACTGTCGAAGAAACGTTACAAACTTGCCCAAAGTAACCAGGAGGTGGTGCTTGCAAGAATGGAACAGGAAGAAATTGATTTTAATGAAAATGTGAGAATAACGGTAGAAGAATTTAATATGCAGAAAAATCTTGTAATAAGGGCAGCCAAGGCCGACACGCTTGCCCAAATGATGTACGACGTAACCCAGCGGCGCTACATGGATGGCGAGGTTGACATTATTAAACTGAACTCGGCGCAAAACAGAAAAAACTCAGCGCGGGAAGATTATTTCGAGCGGCTTGAAGAATACTGGGAATATTACTATGAAATCAGGGAAATGACACTTTATGATTTTGTAAGAAACAGTGAACTTTCAATCGATTATTCCGATATTTTCCAGGCTGATATCCTGAATTCACTCATGAAAAACAGTGTGAATTGAAAGAAGATAAAAGACTGAATAAAAATCAAGAAAACCTGATAGGCTGAAGTCAGAATTTCAACCGGTATTCAAGTCCAAGAATATGAACTGAAGTTTTGTCGCTGAAATAATTATGTAGCCGGTAAAACAGCCCGATGCGGTGCAGGTCGCCAATGTCGCGGGTAAAACCCACGTCGAACCTTGATTTATTCCACTCGGCTTCAGTTGTATTTCTGAAGAGTTCGTAACTGATGAACGGTTCAATTTTATTGTTTTTAATATCGTATTCCACCTTGACCCGTGGCCTGAAAAAGGTATTCCTCAACTTTAAACTGATCCTCCAGACGGATTTCAGGTGATAAACTGAAAGAGAGATCCTGAAGAAATTCTTTTTTAAACTCGAGTTCAATCCATGTATTGAAATTTTCGGTTTGGGCTGAAAGTTTCAGGTTGCTGAACAATGCCGCCAGCGCAACCAAAACCAGAATTTTTTTCATTTTGTTTGATTAATTTATTTTTTTTGAAAGCTGCATTATATTATTTTTATAATTTATCAAAACCAGTTTACCAATTCAAGTTTTAGCTATGAACTATTCAAAAAATGTGCAACTGCTTTTAGTCTTCATTATTTTTACTGTTTCAAGTCATCCTGTCCTTGCTCAGGCCGTTGATTCCGGCTGGAAAAATGAGTTAAAAGAACAACTTCAGTTATTCGGACACCGAAACTGGATACTGGTAGTGGATGCAGCTTATCCGCTGCAAAGTAATCCGGCAGTAAAAACTGTTGTTACCGGAGCTGATCACGTTGAAGTAATTACCGAAGTACTTGCTGCCACCAAAAAAGCCCAACATGTTACCCCGGAAATTTACCTCGATAAGGAAATTGATTTTGTTAACGAGGAAGAAGCTCCGGGAATGGATGAATTCAGAAGTAAACTACAGGAAATCCTTCGGGGGAAGAAGGTAGAGAAAATATTGCACGAGGAGATGATTGCCCAAATTGATGAGGCTGCCGAACTTTATCAGGTGCTGGTGCTGAAAACCAGTTTTTTGCTCCCATACTCTTCGGTTTTCATCAACCTGAACTGCGGCTACTGGACGACAGAACAGGAAGAGCAGATGAGGGAATTGATGCCTGATTAACCAGGTTATTCCATAAAACTATAAAGCATAAACAATTGCCTGGGAAAGCTTTTTTTACTTGAAACTAAAACATAATTAAATGAAACCAATTTCAACCTTTGCCCTGCTTTTATTTTTAATTTTCCTGTTCTCCTCTTGTGAAAAAGAGCCTGAAACTGCCGAAAAACCAAACATAATTCTTATTAGTGCCGATGATTTGGGCTGGTCGGACATTGGCTGTTACGGCAGCGAGGTGCAAACGCCAAATCTCGATAAACTGGGTGAGGGTGGTTTGCGTTTTACCCGTTTTCATAACACGTCGAAGTGCTTCCCGTCGCGGGCATGTTTATTAACCGGCGTTTATGCACAGCAGAGCAATTACCATCAACACCACTGCAATCCCATAACCAATGCGGTAACTTTGGGGGAGGTGTTGCAAACTGCCGGCTATCGCACCCTCTGGTCAGGAAAGCACCATGGGCTGGAAAACCCTGTTTCCCGCGGATTCGATCGGTATTACGGATTGAAAGATGGTGCCTGCAACTATTTCAATCCTGGCAATCAGCGCGCCGGCGAAGGTGCCCCGGCGCGGAAAGGGATGCCCGGCAATAAGACAAAACGCTGGTGGTGCATCGACAGTGTGATGTTTCATCCCTACACCCCCGAAGCAGAAGATTTTTATACCACCGACTATTTTACCAATTATGCGCTCGACTGGCTCGATGAATACAAAAACGAAGAAAAACCTTTTTTCCTGTACCTCGCCTACACCGCACCACACGATCCTTTGATGGCCTGGCCCGAAGATATCGCCAAATATGAAGGTAAATATGACGAAGGTTACGAAGCGATCCGGCAAAAACGGTATCAAAAACAACTCGAAATGGGTTTGATTGACGAAAACTATCGCCTCTCAAAATCAAGTTATGATGAATGGGATAATTTAAGCGATACAGCCCGGGCAGATGAAATCCGTAAAATGGAGGTTTATGCTGCCATGATCGACCGGATGGACCAGAACATAGGAAGGGTACTGAAAAAACTGCATGAAACCGGAAAAGATGAGAACACGCTTATACTCTTTGTCTCCGATAACGGAGCCTCGGCCGAGGTAGTGAGGCTGCCCGACGATTACGGCGAAATTGGAACAATGACACGATGGGCATCCCTCGGACCGGATTGGGCCAACGTAAGTAATACGCCTTTCAGGTATTACAAAAATTACAGCTACGAAGGGGGAACCAATACACCGTTTATCGCTTACTGGCCCGGGAAAATAGAGCCAAATTCGTTTTCAGAATTTCCGGGGCATTTCATCGATTTCATGGCTACTTTTGTTGACCTTACCGGTGCCGAATACCCGCAGGAGTTCAACGGACAGCAAATTACACCCATGCAGGGACAAAGCCTGCTGCCGGTATTCCGTGAAGAAAATGTGCAAAGAAATGAACCCATTTTCTGGGAATGGAGTGACGGACAAGCGGCTTATCACAACTCATGGAAAATTGTAAAAGAAGGTCTGGATAATCCCTGGGAATTGTATAACCTGGAAGAAGATCCAACCGAAACCACGAACCTGACAAAAAAGAATCCGGGAAAAGTGGAAGAGCTGGCGCGATTGTTTATGGATTGGAAAGAGGGATTACCGGAGTTTTAGATTTAAACGGTTAAGTTATTATGAAACCACTGTTTTTTGCATCACTTGCATTTATTTCACTTCAGTTTATGGGTTGCTCCGGTGAAAAAACTGAACAACCTCAGCGTCCTAACATTCTGTTTGCCATCAGCGACGACCAGTCTTTCGGCCACACCAGTTTTGCAGGCTGCGGTTTTATTGAAACTCCGGCTTTCGACCGTGTGGCGAGCGAAGGTGTTTATTTCACCAATTGTATTGCCGGTTCGCCCGGATGTGCGCCCTCGCGCAGCAGCATTGTTACCGGCCGCTATCACTGGCAAAATGAACAGTCGGGCCAGCACGCCTCTTCATGGCTGAAAAAGTATATTCCGTTTATCGACCTTCTCGATGCCAATGGTTATGTAACCGGCAGAACCGGAAAAGGCGTTTCCCCGTTTCAATATGCTGAAAATGAAAATGATTCGCTCTGGCGAAAAACAGATGCCGCAGGAATCGAACACAGTTACATTCAGTACGATGAAGGTTCTGCCACGGACGAACGGACAGCGGGAGGTATTCGTAACCTGAATTATTTTGCCAACTTCAAGTATTTTATGGAGAATGTCAGGGGTGACCAACCGTTTTTCTTTTGGTATGGCGCAAGCGAACCCCACCGGGCTTTTGAGCAGGATTCCTGGAAACGAAACAATAAAAACCTTGATGATGTTGAAGTCCCCTGGTTTTTCCCCGACCATGAAATTGTCAGGGGTGATATCCTGGATTATGCCGTTGAAATTGAATGGTTTGACTTGCATTTGCAGCGAATGCTGGAATACTTAGAAAAAACAGGCGAACTGGAAAATACCATTGTGATTGTGACCTCAGATAACGGCATGGCTTTTCCGAGGGCAAAGGCCAATGCATACGAATATGGCATACATGTTCCGTTTGCGGTGCGCTTTCCAAAAGAATTTCCGGGAGGAAGAAAAGTGGATGATTTAGTGGGTTTTGCCGATTTGGCTCCAACTATTTTGGAAATAACCGGAACAAGCCCCGGGGGAATGTTGCCCGTTTCCGGGAAAAGTGTGCTGGATATTCTGAAATCTAAAAACGAAGGTGTGGTGGATGAATCGAAGAAATATGCTTTTTCAGGCCGCGAGCGCCACTCTTCTTCGCGTTACATGAATTGGGGTTACCCGCAGCGTGCCATTCGCAGCCAAAACTATTTATTTATCTGGAATATGAAACCCGGCCGTTGGCCTGCCGGGGCACCGCGACGCATAAAACCGGGCACTGAAAATGAACTTCTGCCGATGTACGGAATTGATGAAAACGGCGAACACCATTCCGCCTGGGCTTTTACCGACATCGATGCTGCACCAACCAAATCGTATATCATTGAAAACCGGCAGGATGAAACTGTCAAGCCTTATTTCGACTGGGCACATGCCAAACGTCCTGAATATGAGTTGTTCGACATTAAAAACGATCCGTGTAACCTAAATAACCTGGCAGGCAAACCTGAATTTGCAGCGGTTGAACAAGAACTGAAGCAGGCGTTGCTTGCCGAACTGAAAAAATCGAAAGACCCGCGTGTTGTTGGACCAGATAAAGAAATATTTGACTCGTACAAACGCTATGTCGGACCTATGCGGGAGTTCCCGAAACCGTGATATCCTCAGCTTCACTTGTATTTATTTTCCCGGCTTCTTCCATTATCACATCGTAGTAATACCCTGCACCAAAATCTTTTTCCAGGGTGATTTTGCCTTTGAATGTAACCTGATCATTTACCTCGGGGGCATCCTGTGTGGTAATTGTCAAATCAAACTTACCATTGCTGCTGGTTCCATCCTGGATATGCACCCAGTTTTTACCCATTATGTTTTTATTGACTTTTACCACAACTCCCCTGATTTCAATTTCTTTACCTGAAAAATTTTCGGGATTGTCATAAATCTCTGCAATGGTAGTTTCCTCTGCCGATTTTTCCATCGAAATCGTACTTTCCTTTTCTGTTTCAACCTTCCCGCTGTGTCCGTGCTCGTGACCGGAGGGCATTTGGGCCATCGGGCTACTTTGGATGGGATTTTCGCTTACCTGGTTGATAAAATAAATTTCATCGAAAGTCCGATCGAGTTCTTTGCTGTGAAAGTTTGTCATTTGAAGTTGATTATCGTAATAAAGCACGTCGCCGCTATTAACTTCTTTTTTGGCGGTAGCAACCCATTTTTCGTCCATGTTTTCTTTCACTTTCATGTAGGTGTAGGTGCCTCCCTGTATTACTTCACTCACTTCAAAAACATTCGCATCTTCGGGAGTTGCAGTTTGCACTGTTTGTCCGTTTTTATTTCTCACGCACGATGCAAAAACCACTGCTATAATTAATATCAAAAAAGTTCTCATTCTCTAATTTTTAAATTTTATCACTTTCAATTTTTTCAAACTTATTTTTTTTGCTTAAACCGGATAAAATTCCGGCAACTTTAAAAAGTGTTTTAAAATTAACGGAAAAGCGCCATGTTTTGTTGACAATTTATTCGGAGGCAATCAGGTTCGCCTCCCAGTTAATTTTTTGCAGTTCATTCATCAGGGAATCTTTCAATTGATTGTAGCGCGGTAAGTTTTCTTCTGATACCGGTTCAACCGGCGGGGCTTCCACTTTCAGCGGATCGACCAGCCTTCCGTTTTTACTGATTCTGAAATCAAGGTGCGGACCGGTAGCTAAACCGGTTGCGCCAACATAGCCGATAACCTGCCCCTGTTCCACCCTTGCTCCGGTTGTAATTCCTTTGGCGAACCCTGAAAGGTGCATGTAGGTAGTGGTGTACATGGAGTTGTGTTTAATTTTTACATAATTGCCCCCTCCGTTGCGCTGGAAGGCCCGGGCAATGACGGTACCGTCGCCGATAGTTTTTACAGGAGTGCCTTTGGGGGCGGCATAATCCACTCCGTGGTGTGGCCTTCGGATGCGCAAAACCGGGTGCATACGGCTGTTTGAAAACCGGGAACTTATCCTGAAAAAATCGAGTGGTGCTTTCAAAAATGCTTTTCGCAAACTTTGTCCTTCTTCATCGAAATAGTCGAACCGCTCATCCTGAAAAAACCGAAATGCGTAAAGTTCATCTCCGAAGTGATCAAACTGGGCAGCAAATATTTCACCAATCCCGATATAGGTGGTATCAACGTATTGCTCTTGGTAAATAACCCGGAAACGATCGCCTTTTTGAATGGCGAAAAAATCAATTGTCCATGCGTAGATATTATTCAGCCTTAACGCCAGCATCGGGTCGAGGTTGTTGTCTTTCATGGTATTCCAGAGCGATGACTCAATTACCCCCTGTGCCGTGCGCAGTTGAGTTTGAATTTCTTTCTGACCGTGATAAATGCGCAGCGAGTCGAACAGCTCGAAAACGTAATAGTCAGTAGGGGAATTTTCATAAACAAAAAACCGGGCTTTACCCAGTGAGTCAGGTGTTTGAAAAATGCTGTAATGGTTTCCGCTGCGAATTTTGCGCACATCGAAAACCGGTTTCGACTGCCGTGCTATCCGGTCGATGGTAGCCATGCTAACACCGAAAT
Organism: Tangfeifania sp.; assembly: GCF_055108615.1. Lineage (NCBI taxonomy): Bacteria > Pseudomonadati > Bacteroidota > Bacteroidia > Marinilabiliales > Prolixibacteraceae > Tangfeifania > Tangfeifania sp. The sequence continues at coordinate 14,104 of NZ_JBSQIC010000002.1, forward strand.
TGTTTAAAATCGTACTCAAATGCTGATTTCTTTTTACATTTCCGGTTTTAATTATGAAAGAATCTGCCGGCAGTCCATATTTTAAAACAGGTTCGGCAACAATTACCGTATCATTTTGTATTTCTGTTTGTTCTTTTTGTTTCTGCTGTTTTTTATTTTGCTGACAGGAAAATAATAAACCGGTAAAAAGTAATACCACTACCATCTGAAAAATCAACCCCGAAGTTCGCCTCATATCATTTCAATTATTCTTCTGTTTTTTTTAAACTCATTTTCTCCGTATTTGTTATCTGGCTTAAATTTTTTTTTGAACTGAAAAAAATACTGAGGACAAAAATAGAAAAATTGCGTTCACCCTATAACTTCAGCCGGTCGAATCCCTGACCGTAAACGCCCATAACACTTCCCATCGAAATAAATGCATCAGGATCGATTTCTTTAATTTTTCTGAAAATTGAACTGGTTTCTTTTTTCCTGACTACAGACATTATAATTTTCGTCTCTTCCTGGGTGTACCAGCCTGTGCCATTTAAAACAGTGACACCACGGGTAACTTCATGTGTAATGTAATCTGAAATATCCTTGTATTTTTTGGAGAAAATAAACATTTGCGCTGAGCGGTTAGCACCACTTAAAAATGAATCGAGCGAGTAGGAGACCACCCACATGGAAACGTAGCCGTAAACCAGTTTTTCGGGCGACTGGAAAACAAAATACGAAGAGGCCACAATTACCACGTCGCAGGCGAGAATAATACGCCCCGGACTAATGTTGCGGTACTTGTTTACAATCATTGCAAAAATGTCGGTCCCCCCGGTGCTTCCCCCACGCGAGAAAACAACGCCGAGTCCGATTCCGCAGGCCATACCTCCCAAAACAGCTGAAAGAAAAGTGTCGTCAACCAGCGGTTCAGTAAGTATGTTCTGAAACGCGGATAAAAAGAAAGTCAAAACGGCAATGCTGTAAATCGTTTTTACTCCAAAATTGGCCCCCATAATTTTTATGGCTACCAGTACCAGCACAATATTGATGGCGAGATAAGTTACGCCTACCGGAATTTGGGTTGCGTAAAAAACTACAGCAGCCACACCACTGATTCCACCACCAGTAATTTCGGCCGGTATGAGAAATAGTACCCATCCCATGGTAAAAAACAGCAATCCGAATGTGATAATCACATAATCTTGAATTGCTGTGTACAGCTTTTTATTGGCATTTGAAATCCAGGTAAACATGGCTTTTAAATTTTGAGTAAAAAACGGCCGCAAAAGAAACAACCGAAATGCACAAAATTCGTGATAATTGTCAGGCTTTTAAAAAGTTAGGAATGAGTTAATATTGGATTATTTTTTTGCTATTTCAGCATAGTATTTATAGAACAGCGGAATAGTTTTCAATCCTTTAAAAAACTGTTCGAGCGGGAAATTTTCGTTAGGAGAGTGAATGGCATCAGCTTCCAGTCCAAATCCCATCAATACTGATTTCAGTCCCAGCACCTGTTCGAACGTTGAAATAATGGGGATACTTCCGCCTGAGCGCACCGGTACGGGCCGTTTGCCGTAAACATCCTGATAGGCTTTTTCTGCCGCCTGGTAGGCCGGAAGATCGATGGGGCACACGTAGCCCTGTCCGCCGTGAAGCACGCTTACTTCAACTTTAACTGATTTGGGCGCAATACTTTCGAAGTGGTCTTTAAACAGCTTTTCAATTTTTTTATGATCCTGGTGGGGAACCAGCCGGGTAGAGATTTTTGCATAGGCTTTTGAAGGCAGTACCGTTTTGGCTCCTTCGCCGGTGTAGCCGCCCCAAATTCCGCAAACATCGAACGACGGCCTGATTCCGGTGCGTTCGGTAGTGGTAAATCCTTTTTCGCCGGCAAGCTCTTCCACGTCGATGGCCTTTTTGTATTCTTCTTCGTTAAATGGCACCCGGGCGAGTAGTTCTCGTTCTTCAGCCGACACTTCCAGTACATCATCGTAAAATCCGGGGATGGTCACTTTCCCTTTTTCATCGGTCATCTGGCCAATCATCGAGCAAAGCACGTTGATAGGGTTGGCCACCGCACCGCCAAACAAACCGGAATGCAGGTCGCGGTTGGGGCCGGTTACTTCCACCTGCCAGTAGGCAAGCCCGCGCAACCCGGCTGTAATCGAAGGATTGTCGGCTCCAAACATGGCCGTGTCGGAAACCAGGATAACATCGGCATTGAGCATTTCTTTGTTTTCTTTGGCCCATTTGCCCAGGTTTGGCGACCCCACTTCTTCTTCACCTTCAACCATAAATTTCACATTGCAGGGGAGTGTGTTGGTTTTCACCATTAATTCAAACGCTTTAAAGTGCATCATTCCCTGTCCTTTGTCGTCGTCGGCACCACGTCCCCAAATTTTGCCATTTTTTACAACGGGTTCAAAAGGTTCGGTATTCCATTTTTCAATGGGATCAACCGGCATCACGTCCATGTGCGAGTAAACAAGCACTGTTGGCAGTTTCGGATCAATTATTTTTTCGGCGTAAGTAACGGGATTGCCTTCGGTTTCAAAAATGGTTGCTTTGTCGGCTCCTGATTCGAGCAGTAGATTTTTCAGATATTCAGCAGCCTTGTACATGTCGGGCTTGTGGCTTTTTACCGAACTGATTGACGGGATGCGCAGTAAGCCAAATAATTCTTCCAGGAAGCGATCTTTGTTTTCTTCGATGTAGTTATTAATGTATTCCATTTTGCAATTCATTTTGTTTGAATTGGGAAAATACATTTTTCTGAAAGACTTTTAAATAGTAAATGTCATAAAATGGAGGAAAATTTAAAAGGACAACCCGTTGGTTGACGAATTGCCCTTTAAAAATTTATGAAAAGTTACGCTTAGTTTACAATTTCGGTGAAACGGGCATCATTAAAATAATTGGCAAATTCCAGGTCGGTTTTTGCTTTTGCTTTCATTTCAGGATTGATGCTCACTGCTTCTTCGAGGCTGTTGAACAAAAGGTTTTCTCTTGCTGTGCGTGCACCGATTACAGCTTTCAGGTATTCTTTCATGAAACAGTTTTCACGCTCGAATGCTTCCAAATCTCTCAATGCACCGTTGTTATTTCCGGATAGTATTTTGGCCAGAGCAGAGTTAACATCCTGGTAGCTTCCGAAATACCTTACGGCCTGGTCGTAGTTGGCTTTTTTAATGCTAACAATTCCAAGGTTGTAGTTTACTTCGTCGCCTGCACCGGCAGCAGCGCCAAACAGCGTTTCAGCCTGATCGACATTTCCTTCGTAAAGGGCAACTGCACCCAGGTTGTTTTTAATAACCGGTTCGTCGTTTTTCAGTCTTTCAGCTTTTTCAAACAATGGTTTGGCATCTTCGTAATTCATTTGTTTTACAAGAACATAACCGGCATTGTTTGGTCCGCGCCAGTCGTCGGGATAAACCCGCTGGAATGAATTGTAAATTTCCAGTTGGTCATCCAGGCCTTCGTATAAAGTAGCAGCGTAAAGCAGCTCAGCCGGGTTAAGTGATGCAGGATCCGATTTTGCCAGTGAGCGCAGTTCTTCATCGGTTTTTCCAATCAGTTCAACACTTGTCAGTAATTTAGCACGGCGCAGTTCAGGAAGAACTTCTTCTGCCAAAATTGTAAATGTCTCTGACAGGTTTCTGATTTCGCGTTCGCGAACTTCAGGGTCGGTGTACATTGAAAGCACCCTTAAAATAAGTTCCTTGTCCTGTATATTTGATTCTTCGAGTTTTTCTTTAAAACCTTCCCAGTCTTCCGGGGTGTATCTTGTTTTCAGGTTGATGTCCACACCGGCTTCTTTCAGTTTTTCGGCTACAAAATCAGAAGAGGTGTTTTTACGGTCGGCTGCCAGGTCGGTGTTGAAATCGATTTCCCCGTCGGGTGATGCATAAGCCGAAACTTCTACGTCTTTCAGGTCGATACGTTCTTCCTGGTTAGCTTTTTCGGTGTACCTTAAAAATTCTTCCACATCTTCGGCAGTAATTTCTTCACCACGGAGGTTGGCACGGTTAATCATATAATGAATGTCGGCCAGCATCTCATCAGGAACTACCCTTTGGAACGGGTCTATATTCGGGTCATATTTCCCGGAGTTGTTAGCTTCGCGGCGTACACCCAAAATGGGTTTTGGAAAATTGGCCACCATTGTGCTGGTTGCAATCACACCGTCAGCAATTTTTATGGGATCAAAATCTACACTTTTTGCACCTTTTGAAGCCGTAATGTTCACATATAGTTCAGATTTTCTCATGGCTTCAACAAAGTCGGCAGCATCGTTATAGCTGAATGAACCACCTGCGTTGTAGCTGATAACCTTGTTATTTGCCTGAACTTTTTCGCCTTGCATGGTAACCGATTCCAGGGCAGTTTCACCTTCCTGGTGCCTCAGTACCGGGGTGGCGACTAACGTGGCTTTTTTGTTGAAATATTTTGCAGGGAATTTGCCATTTATAGCAACATCTACCTCGCCAGCGTGTGTCTCAAGAACTTCAGGGGTAACATTGAATTGAATCTGGTCGGCATTCTTTTTCATTTTATTTAGCCCTGCACAACCGGATAAAATTGCAGCGGCCAGTGCAAAAACTGCAAAAGGTTTTAGATTGAAATTTTTCATAATTAACAGTATTTAAAATAATTTATAGATTCTTACATCCGAACACAAAAATAGAAAGCTTTTTTTTATTTAAAAGTTGCTGGACAATTTTTTATTGCAGCAGCATGCGATTTATTCCTAATTTATACTCAGTTTTAAAAAGTGCCTCTTTTAAAAGCTGATAATGTTTGTTATTGTTAACAAAGTCGATATTAACTACATCGATTATCAGCACTGGGAAAGAAGTAATTTGCTTAAAAAAATGAAAGTACCCGTTTTTAATTTTTTCGAGGTATTCAGGCGTTATATCCTGTTCGTAATCGCGGCCTCTTTTTTTTATGTTTCTGAGCAGTTTTTCGGTGTCGGCATGAAGGTAAACATACAAATCGGGTTTGGGCATCGACTCAAAAATAATATCGAAAATTTGCCTGAAAAGACGGTATTCGTCTTCCTTTAATGTGTTTTGGGCAAAAATGGCCGACTTGGCAAAATAGTAATCGGCAATCAGGAAGGAATGGAAAAGATCGAGGTTAAGAACTTCATTTTTAATTTGGTTGTACCTGTCGGCAAGAAATGAGAGCTCGAGAGGAAACGAGTACCGGTCCTGATTTTTGTAAAATTTTGGAAGGAAGGGATTATCAGCAAATTGTTCAACAATGAGTTTGGCATTGTACTCGTTGGCCAGTTTGTTGGCCAGGGTTGTTTTTCCTGCCCCTATATTTCCTTCAATAACTAAAAACTGCATAAATTCCTGCAAAAACGGTTGAAAACTAAATTGTTTTGGTTTTAAAATGATTACCCGGTGATATATTTCACATTAATTTTTTAGAAGATCGAATTTTACTGTCTTTGCTTCCTCCCCAAAAATAACCGGTTATGAGACCAGCAACAAAACCTGCCGAGAGCATGGCCCAGTTATAAGCCGGGAAAAGCTTCATAAGCAGGTAACCCAAAAGCAATCCGGCTACCATCCCGAAAAATGAGAAAAGATAAGTATAATAATAGGGGGTGTAAAATCCGTGATTCTTTTGCATATGTTCCGACAGGCGGCTAATGGCACGGTCGTATTCACGCCGCGATTTTCCGGGAGTTTCTATGGCTTCATCCATTTTGTCCACTATTGCTGCAATGTTAATCTTTTCTTTTTTGCAGTATGGACAGGTGCCCGAAAATTCACCCAAACGTTCTATGTTGCGCTTGAATTCATCTACCCTGAAAAAACGGAGGTCACGCTTTTTTATGTTTTTGGTTTTCTCGTTAAGCTCCGAAATAGTATGTTTTGACCATTCTTCCATTTCAATCTGTATTATTCGGAATCAAAATTAATAATAAAGTTTAATTCTTCAGACCGGCTGTTATTTTATGCTTTGGTTGAAGTTTAATAAGACAAAAAAAGCCGTTCATTATTTTTTGAACGGCTTTTGAATTACGAAATTAATTATCTCTTCGAGGTTTTCGGTTGTCTCGCCGATCGTCCCTCCTGTCATTTCTTCGGTTGTCTCGCCGATCATCCCTTCTGTTATCGTCTCTCCGCTGCGGGCGATCACCTCTCGGGGGCCGTTCAACATATCCTTCTGGTTTGGGTAATAAAACTTTACGCGAAAGTTTAAGTTTCCCGGTCCTGTCGTCGATTCCAATGAGTTTCACCTCCAGTTCGTCGCCTTCTTTCACTACATCTTCCGGTTTTTCAACCCGTTTCCATTCCATTTCTGAAACGTGCAGCAATCCGTCTTTGCCGGGGAGTATTTCAACAAAAGCTCCGAATGAAACAACTGATTTCACGGTACCTTTGTAAATTTCACCCACTTCGGGTAAAGCAATAATTGATTTTATGCGGGTTTTTGCCGCTTCAATTACATCTGCACCGGCACCCGAGATTTCTACCAGTCCTTTGTCATCAACTTCCTCAATAACAATCACCGAACCTGTTTCTTCCTGGATGGCCTGGATAATTTTTCCGCCGGGGCCAATTATTGCGCCAATCATATCTTTCGGTACTTCGATTACTTCAATTCGCGGAACATTTGGTTTAAATTCGGCACGTGGTTCCGGAATTACCTCCAACATTTTGTTCAGAATGTGCAAACGGCCTTCTTTGGCCTGCTGAAGTGCTTGTTTAAGAACTTCGTATGATAAGCCGTCCACTTTTATGTCCATCTGTGTGGCTGTGATTCCGTTAGCGCTGCCGGCCACTTTAAAGTCCATATCGCCCAGGTGGTCTTCATCGCCAAGGATATCAGACAAAATAGCATATTTGTCAGAATTTTTATCGGTAATGAGCCCCATGGCAATACCCGAAACCGGTTTTTTCATTTTCATCCCGGAATCCATCATTCCCATTGTGCCGGCGCAAACTGTTGCCATCGATGAGGAACCGTTTGATTCGAGGATGTCGGAAACAATGCGTACGATATATGGAAAATCTTCGGGGATCATTTTTTTGAGTGCCCGGTGTGCCAGGTTCCCGTGTCCTACTTCGCGGCGGCTAACGCCACGTGGTGTACGTGGTTCACCTACACAAAACGGTGGGAAGTTATAGTGAAGCAGGAATTGTTCTTTTCCCTGAACGGTTACGTTATCAATGATTTTTTCATCCATTTTTGTGCCCAGGGTAACTGATGTGAGCGACTGCGTTTCTCCACGGGTAAACAGTGCCGAGCCATGTGCGCCGGGCAGGTAGTCCACTTCGCCCCAAATAGGCCTGATCTCGTTTGTGGCCCTGCCATCGAGGCGAATGCTTTCGTCAAGAACCATACGGCGCATCGCTTCTTTTTCCACATCATGATAATACCGTTTTATCAGTTTTTCATGAAGTTCAAGGTCAATCTCTTCATTTTCGGCGTTGGCTTCCAGGTAGGCTTCAATGTATTCATCGCGAATGGCTTCGAAACCGGTCATCCGTTCTTGTTTGTTTGTGATAATTTGTTTGGCCAGGTCATAACATTTATCGTAAAGGTCAGCTTTAACCTTTTCACGAAGCTCTTCGTCATTGTTTTCGTGATTATATTCACGTTTCACTACACCCAGTTCTGCTGCCAGTTCTTCCTGGACTTTACAGTGCTTTTTAATTTCTTCGTGCGCGAATTTAATGGCTTCGAGCATTTCTTCTTCCGAAATTTCGTCCATTTCACCTTCTACCATCATGATGTTGTCGTAGGAAGCTCCTACCATGATGTCGATATCGGATTTTTCCAGCTGAGAGTGAGTAGGATTAATAACGAATTCGCCGTTTACATGACCGACTCTCACTTCCGAAATAGTGGTTTCAAAAGGCACATCGGAAACAGCAATTGCTGCCGACGCTGCAAGGCCTACCAACGCATCGGGCAAATCTTCCTTGTTGGCCGAAATCAACGAAATCATTACAGCGGTTTCGGCATGGTAATCGTCGGGGAAAAGCGGGCGTAATGCCCTGTCAACCAACCGTGCTGCCAGGATTTCTTCGTCGGAGGGGCGCCCTTCGCGTTTCAGGAACCCTCCCGGGAATCGCCCGGCAGCTGAAAATTTTTCACGATAATCAACTGTTAAGGGCATGAAATCTACATCTTCTTTTGCTTCTTTTGCTGAAACAACTGTTGCCAGAACCATGGTTTCACCCATTCTCACTACTACCGATCCATCGGCCTGTTTGGCCAGTTTGCCGGTTTCTATGGTAATCGACCTGCCGTCTGCCAGTTCGATTGTTTTTAATGTTGCATTTACCATAACGTCTAAAAAATAAAATCAAATAATTAAATAAATTACAATGGGTGGTGAGGTTTTGCAATATACAAAAAAGAAAGGCAATGCGGAGTATTGCCTTTCTTTTTAATTTTTTATTTACGCAGTTTCAGTTTTTCAATGATTGCGCGGTACCGTTCAATGTCTTTGCTTTTTAAATAATCGAGCAAACGGCGTCTTTTTCCAACGAGTTTAATAAGTGCACGGCGTGTGCTGATGTCTTTCTTGTTGGTTTTCAGGTGGCCGGTAAGATGATTGATGCGGTGTGTGAACAATGCAATCTGTCCTTCGGCGCTTCCTGTGTCAGTTTCGTCTTTGCCATAGTTGGCAAAAATTTCTTTTTTCTTGTCCTGTGTTAAATACATTTTTTAAATCTTTAAGTTATACCATGTTTAAACCGCAGCATCGCTTTCAATAACAACGGCTTAAAATTACCGGCGGCAAAAATAGGTAAAAGATTTTGATTTTCAAATTAGTCGTATAAATGCTCATCGGCAGCAGGGCCACATTCGCACTCTTCATGCAATCCTTTTTCATATTGTTGAAGTGCTCTCAGGCTCATTCCCATGCTGGAGAATCCACCATCGTTAAACAGGTTTTGCATAGTCACTCGTTTGGTTAAATCAGAAAACAGCGTGATGCAATAGTCGGCACAATCGTCGGCTGTTGCATTGCCAAGCGGCGACATGCGCTCGGCAAAATCGAGCAACCGGTCGAAACCTTTTACACCGCTTCCGGCTGTTGTTTTTGTTGGCGACTGAGAAATAGTATTAATGCGTACATTCCGCTCGCGGCCATAAATGTATCCGAAACTGCGTGCAATTGATTCGAGCAGTGCTTTGGCATCAGCCATATCGTTATACCCGAAAAAAGTACGTTGTGCCGCAACATACGACAGGGCAACAACCGACCCCCATTCATTTATTGCATCCAGCTTGCGGGCAGTTTGTAATACTTTGTGAAACGAGATGGCTGAAACATCAAGCGTTTTGTCAAGGTAGTTGTAGTCCAGGTTGCTGTAGTGCCTTTCTTTCCGCACGTTTGGCGACATTCCGATGGAGTGGAGGATAAAATCAATTTTCCCTCCTAAAATATCCATTGATTGGGTAAAAAGCTGATTCAGATCATCTACATTTGTGGCATCAGCAGGGATAGCCTCAGTATTTAACTTTTTGGCCAGTTTTTGCGTTTCGCCCATGCGCATTGCAACTTCGGTGTTCGACAGCGTGAGCGTTGCTCCTTCTTCGTGGGCTCTTTCGGCTACTTTCCATGCAATGGAGTCGGGATTCAGTGCTCCAAAAATTATCCCTCTTTTCCCTTGAAGTAAATTATAACTCATGGTAATAAATTATGTGTAATTATGAAATGCAAAGTTAATTGAGTTTAAATAAAACTAAAGTGATTGTTTTTATTTCATTTGCAAAATCTGATTTTTTAACCTTTCAAATCGAATTTTGTTCATCATTTTCAGTCGATTTTTAAAAGGAATGTGCAACAATGTTATTTTTATCTAAACTCATTCCAAATAAGTTTGGATGTTTAAAAATTCAATTTATATTTGTGGCAGACAAAATCGGTAAAAATGAATTTAGTTTTTCAAAATATAGCTTCTAAAGCAATGGCACAAATCAATGCCAGCAGGTTCATTTTGCCGTCGGTTTTCATGTCTATGCGCTAGCCTTCATTCAGTGATAATTCATTGATTGGAGGCGTATTCGATTCAGCGTTAATAAACTCAAAGTTTTACTTTTACATTTCAATATTATGTCGGACAAAGTTATTCGGTTTGGAGGAAGCAATGCAGCCAGCACCTCATCAATAAAAAACTTAATTGAATATTTAGGCCAGTTTCAAAACCGGAATTTCATTGTTTCGTCTGCAGTTCCTGAGTTACTCCAAAGAGTTGAAAATAATATGCGTCAGGTATATAAATCAGATGCCGGTAAGGTTACCCGGCAATTCGGACAGATTTTTATTAAGATTACCGGTGAATCACCAACGCAAGGCTACCAAAAACTTGTGGAGCAATACAGTAATATTCTGAAAGGGATTGGTTTAATTGGTGATTACTCCGAGGCATTAAGCGATCAGGTTAAAAGTTTCAGTGAAAAATTAACCGTTGAGATCATAAAAACGCAATTCAAAAAAATTGGGGTTACAGTAACAATAATCTGGCCCGAAGAATGCGAGTTTTTTGTTACACCCGATTTTGGGAATGCCACCTATCTTTCGGTAAATTCTTCGAAACTGCAATCATTATCCGGCGGTGTTTATCTCATTCCCGGTTCCTATGGGATTACACGGCAAGGTAAAATTGCGCGTGCCGGAAAAACAGCAGCAGATTATACTGCCGCTTTTCTTACCTACGCATTAAAAATTCCAAAACTACAGTTATGGGGGCTCGACTTCGATTTTCAGCGGGCCGATCCTTCCATTTTTCCCGCCTCGCCACGCATCGAGCGGTTGACCTATGCTGAAGCCAGTGAACTGGCCTATTTCGATCATTATTCGTTTCACCCGCGCACTGTCGATCCCCTTGAGCATGATCATATTCCGATTGAAGTACTGAACAGCAGCACTTCCAGCGGAAAAATTGACACAGTAATAAATACTGAAACGTATATTGAAGATCAGATAGTGAAAAGTGTGGCCTGTACCGACGATATTTCACTCCTCAGGTTAAACGGACCGGGTGTTGGTTTAAAACCTGGTATCCTGGCAAAAGTAACCGCGGGCTTAAACGATGCAGGAATTAATATAAAATCGGTGATTACTTCGCAGGTTTCCATTAACCTGATTCTGGAAAAAAATGCAGCCGATAAAGCGCTGAAAATAATGCAGCAACCCGGTTTTTCTTCCGTAAAAGAAATTTCGGTTGTGAAAAATGTTTCGCTGATTGGTGTTGTGGGCCACGGAATGCAACAAAATTATGGCGTTTCGGCCCGAATTTTCAATGCGGTTTCGCAAGGAAAAATTAATGTTTTGCTGAGTGGTTCCGGGGCATCTGATTTAGTGAGCTACCTGGTGGTAAAAGATGAGGATAAACAGAAAAGTGTGAGTGAAATTTATAACGCATTTTTTAATGAATAAGTTATTTCTAACCCAAAAAATAAAGTAATTATGAAAACAAAAAATTTGAAATTTGAATCGCTGCAATTACATGCAGGTCATGAACCTGACCAGACAACCCATTCGAGAGCAGTACCGATTTACCAGACAACTTCCTATGAATTCAACGATGCCGACCATGCGGCCAATCTTTTTGCGCTGAAGGAGTTTGGGAATATTTACACCCGGATGATGAACCCTACTTCTGATGTGTTTGAACAGCGGATGGCCGCTCTCGAAGGAGGTGTGGCAGGTTTGGCAGTTGCATCAGGGCATGCAGCACAATTTCTCGTATTCAACACCCTTTTGGATGCAGGCGATAATTTTGTTACATCGCCCTATTTGTATGGTGGTTCGTACAATCAGTTTAAAGTTTCGTTTAAACGGCTGGGTATTGAAGCCCGGTTTGCCGATGACCTGAACGTGGAGAATTTTGAAAAGCTGATTGACGAAAATACAAAAGCCATTTATTTTGAAACAATTGGAAACCCGGGTTATGTTGTGCCCGATTTTGAGGCTTTTGGAGCACTGGCCAAAAAATATGATATCCCCCTGGTAGTTGACAACACATTTGCCGCCGGAGGCTATCTTTTCAGGCCAATCGATTACGGGGCAAATATTGTTGTGGAATCGGCCACCAAATGGATTGGTGGCCATGGAACCAGCATCGGAGGAGTTATTGTCGATGCCGGAAACTATAACTGGGGCAATGGAAAATTCCCCGGACTTACAGAACCTTCCGAAAGTTACCATGGATTAAAATTCTGGGATGTATTTAACTTCGACAGCCAGTTTGGAAACATCGGTTTCATCATTAAAGCGCGTGTAGAAGGTTTGCGCGATTTTGGTCCGGCCATTAGCCCGTTTAACTCCTTCCTGTTGCTGCAGGGGCTCGAAACGCTCTCGCTGCGCATGGACCGGCATGTTGAAAACACGCTGGCGCTGGCCAAAGGGCTCGAACAACATCCAAAAGTGGAAAGCGTAAATTACCCGGGCCTGGAAAGCAGCCCGTCGTATGAAAACGCCAAAAAATACCTTCCAAAAGGTGCTGGCGGTGTACTGTCATTTGTTGTGAAAGGCGATAAAGAAGCGGCTAACCAGGTAGTGAATAACCTTGAAATGGTAAGCCACCTGGCCAATGTGGGCGATGCCAAAACCCTGATTATTCAGCCAGCAGTAACTACCCACCAGCAATTGCCCGAGGAAGCACAAATTGCTGCAGGCGTTTATCCCTCGCAACTGAGGGTAAGTGTAGGGTTGGAGCACATTGATGATATTATTGCCGACTTTGAACAAGCGCTGGATAAAATTGGTTAAGTCAGTAAGATTATGATTTCAGAATCTGCCAACGGGCGGAGAACTGAAATCATTAAATCGAACTGATCCCGATGCGAAGCAATCGGGATCCCTGGGATAGAATTCCCCGCATCTTGTTACGAGTTAGTTGATTTGATGAATTGTTTTAATAGAAAAATTGAAGTTTAATGGACCTTCCTGTTTCCTCTCCTTTGGGGAGGTCAGGAGGGGCTCTTATTTTTATAAAAATGCCTGTAAACGTTCCCGACAAACTGCCTGCTATTGACATCCTGAAAGAGGAAAATATTTTTGTAATGGACGAAACACGCGCCCATCATCAGGATATTCGTCCGCTGAAAATTATTATTCTGAATTTAATGCCCCTGAAAATTACCACAGAAACCGATTTGCTGCGACTGCTTTCCAATTCTCCGCTGCAAATTGAAATTGATTTCATGAAAATGAAAGGGCATACACCTAAAAACACCCCGTCGGATCACATGGAGCAATTTTACCAGAATTTTGATGAGCTGAACAACGAGAAATACGATGGAATGATTATTACGGGTGCACCGGTTGAACTGTTGCCGTTTGAAGAAGTGAAATACTGGGGCGAAATGCAGCAGATTCTCGACTGGGCGCAGCACCATGTTACATCCACTTTGTTTATTTGCTGGGCGGCACAGGCCGGTTTGTATCATTATTATGGCGTTCCGAAATATCAACTGCCTGAAAAAATGTTCGGGGTTTTTAAACACACGCATTTCAATTCGCAATTGCCCATTTTACGTGGTTTCGACGATGTGTTTTTTATGCCCCATTCGCGCCATACCGAAATCAGGGCCGAAGACATTGAGAAAGTTGATGAACTGCAGATTATTGCACAGTCGGAACAAGCCGGGGTGGCCATTGTTAAGGCCAAAAAGGGGCGGCAGCTTTTTATTACCGGCCACTCTGAATATTCGCGCTTTACACTCGATAAGGAGTATAAGCGCGACTTGAAAAAGAAACTCCCGATTCATCCTCCTGTTAATTATTATCCGGGTGATAACCCTGCACAAACGCCTTTAATGCGTTGGGGGTCAACTGCTAATTTATTGTTTTCAAACTGGCTTAATTACTACGTTTATCAGGAGACTCCTTATAATTTGGAAGAAATAGATTAAGTAGTGGTGCGATTCCCGTTCGCTTATTTTAAATTTTCCGCTATAAACTGTAATTTTGAGTGAATATTTAAAAGAAATGAACCATGAAAAAAATAGCAGTTGTTTTAGCAGGAAACGGCGTTTATGACGGATCAGAAATTCACGAAGCTACATTAACATTACTTGCAATCGCTCGCAAGGGAGCCAAATATCAGTGTTTTGCGCCTAATGTGGATCAGGCGCATGTGGTGAACCACCTTACCGGTGAAGAAATGCCAGGGAAACGTAACGTACTCGTGGAGGCTGCCCGTATTGCCCGTGGCGATATCAAACCGCTTTCAGAATACAAAGCCGAAGATTTTGATGCTATCGTTTTTCCGGGTGGGTTTGGAGCAGCCAAAAACCTATGCACATTTGCTTTCGACGGGGCAGATTGCACTGTTAATCCCGACGTTGAAAAGGCAGTGAGGGAAACTGTTACTGCTGAAAAACCTATTGGTGCATTGTGCATTTCGCCAGTGATAATTACAAAAGTGCTGGGCGATGTAAAAGTAACCATCGGGCAGGATGAAGGAACGCTTCAGGCCATTGAAAAAATGGGCGGTGTGCACGAAAAAACTTCACACGGACAAATTGTTACCGACGAAAAATACAAGGTAGTTACCACGCCATGCTACATGCTCGATGCCAGCATCGACCAGATTGCTGACGGCGCTGAGAATGTGGTGGGGAAAATACTTGAAATGGTTTAAAAAAAAATACCCGTGAATCCCATTCCATATATCGATATCCATACCCATCATTCCCGGCAGGATGATGAAACGGTTACGGTGCAAAACCTTTTCCCGGGCGGGAATATTCCATCCTTCAATGGCCGGAACTTCTTTTCAGTCGGGCTGCATCCCTGGGAAATAAAATCAGAAACCGAAAACAACGAACGGCTCGTGATGATGGAAGATGCACTGGATCTCGACCACGTGATTTTTGTGGGGGAATGCGGCCTCGATAAAAGGACTGACACCAATTTTAATGAGCAGCTGAGGGTTTTTATGGCACAGGTTTTTATGGCCGAAGAATACCAAAAACCGTTGATAATTCACTGTGTAAAAGCTTATAACGAAATTATCGAAATCTACAAAAGTGAACATCCTTCGGTTTCGTGGATTTTTCACGGATACAGTGCCAACCAGGAAATGACCGAGCAACTTGTTAAACGGAATATGTTTTTTTCTTTCGGGAAAATTCTTTTTAACGACAAGGCCAAAGCGCTCGATTCATTTCGGTTTTTACCCGTTGAAAAAATTTTCCTCGAAACCGATGAATTTGAAGGAGATATTGACGAGATTTTCAGAAAGGGGGCGCAATTAAGGAATATACCGTCAGCCGATTTAAAAGAAGCTGCCTGGGAAAATTTTAACCGGATTGAAAATGTCAGCTTCAAGGTGTAAAATTTTAATTTTTAAAACAAAGTAATTAATGTCGTGGCTCGAACGTACCGAATTGCTTCTTGGTCCTGAAAAACTCGAAAAGCTTAAAAAAGCCAATGTACTTATTGTTGGCTTGGGTGGGGTAGGAGCTTACGCCGCCGAAATGATTTGCCGTGCCGGTGTGGGCAAAATAACAATTGCCGACAGCGACGTGATTGAAGTTTCGAACAGGAACAGGCAGCTCGCGGCACTTGTAAGCACAACAGGGCAATCAAAAACTAAAATACTTGGCAACCGGCTTCTCGATATAAATCCTGAACTGAAACTGAACCTTGTTAATGAATTTATCCGCGACGAAAAAGCCCTTCAACTGCTCAAAAGGGAGCCGTTCGATTATGTGGTTGATGCCATAGATACGCTTGCGCCCAAAGTTTTTTTAATTCATCACAGTTTAACCCTGGGATTAAAAATTGTGAGTTCCATGGGCGCGGGCGGAAAAATCAATCCATCGCTTGTTCAGGTTGCTGACGTTTCTCAATCGTACAATTGTAAACTGGCGAAAATGCTGCGCAAAAAGCTCTCAAAACTTGGCATAAAAAAAGGAATCCAGGTTGTGTTTTCTCCGGAAGAAGTAGAAACTCACGCTGTACGGATTGAAGAAGGGCAAAATAAAAAATCAACAGTGGGGACTATTTCATACATGCCACCGGTTTTCGGATGCTTCGCAGCCAGCGTGGTTATCACCGAGTTAGTGAAATAAAACAGGTTTTTTGAAAATCGATCGATATTTGTTTGTAAATTCCAATTTTAGTTTAACTTTGCGATGTGATTCTAAAGATAATTTTGAACTTTTTTATATTTCGATTGTCTGGGAATGAGCAAATTGGTCTTTTTTTAATGGAAATTTTTTAAGGTATTCTGCTACCGGGCATTGTTATCCTTTCACGTTTTTCACCACGATTCACTTCAGTTTCTGAGATTCTTGTAATTCGGTATTCTTGTAAAGTCGCGTCTGAACAACATTTGGGCACATCGTCTTTGTAGGCAGGGCCTGTTTTATTAATTTTAATATAGTAACAAATGAACATTTATGTTGGAAATCTTCCGTATAGTGTAGTTGAGGAAGATTTAAGAGAAATTTTTGAAGAGTATGGCGAAGTGGCCTCGGTTAAAATCATTAATGATAAACTGACCGGTCGCAGTAAAGGTTTTGGTTTTGTTGAAATGGATGAAGACGATGAAGCCAAAAAAGCCATCGAAGAACTTAACAACGCCGACTTAAGCGGACGTAACATTAAAGTTAACGAATCACGCCCAAGGTCAAATGACTCCAGAGGTGGAGGCAACCGCAGAGGCGGCGGTGGATTTAACCGCGGAGGTCGTTATTAACGGAGGTCTTATGGAAGGTAAAGTAAAATGGTACGATGCCGTCAAAGGTTATGGTTTTATCCATACTGACGACGATAAAGATGTATTTGTGCATCGTTCAGGTATTAAAGATGCACAGTTTGGGCTTGAAACAGATCAGGCCGTGAAGTTTGAAGTTAAAGAAAGCGACCGGGGTCCCGTAGCTTTTGATGTGGAAGTAATCTAACGATAAATAGTATAGAATGAAAGGGTCTTGTTTTGCAGGACCCTTTTTTTATGCCTTTTCGGTTCATTTTATGTAGATTTGAATTTATTTAAAAAAGGATTAAAATTTCAAGTTGAATGACTACTATTTCGATTTCTGAAGAATTAAAGGAAAAAGTTCCGGGTATTAAACTTTCCTGCATAGAATGTGATGTTTATGTGATGGAAACCAATGATATGCT
The DNA here is from genome assembly GCF_055108615.1 of Tangfeifania sp. Taxonomy (NCBI): domain Bacteria; kingdom Pseudomonadati; phylum Bacteroidota; class Bacteroidia; order Marinilabiliales; family Prolixibacteraceae; genus Tangfeifania; species Tangfeifania sp. Next base: position 31,208 of record NZ_JBSQIC010000002.1, read on the forward strand.
TTGGGATGAAATTAAAAATAAAACTGAAGAATTATCTGCTGCTTTAAAAATCAGTCAAATCAGTAAATTACCTGCTATTGCAGCATCGCGTACAGCCTACAAAGCCTGCGGAAAGGATCCGGCACGCTATCGTCTTTCGGCTGAATCGCTTCTGCGAAGGGTGGTTAAAAACAAGGGACTTTACCAGGTGAATAATGTGGTTGATGTGTTGAACCTGGTGTCAATTACCACCGGTTTTTCCATTGGCGGGTACGATTGCGATAAAATTGAAGGGAAAGTTGTTATGGGCATCGGAGCTGCTTCCGAACCCTACGAAGGAATAGGGCGCGGCCGGCTCAATATTGAGTTCCTGCCCACATTCAGAGATAAAAAAGGTGCCTTTGGAACACCGACCAGTGATTCGGAGCGAACTGCTGTAACTCAAAATACGAAACGCTTTTTAATGGTGATCATCGATTTTGGGGATGGTGATTTGAAGGCAGCAAAAAAGATTGCTACTGAATATTTGGAACGGTTTTCCTTTGGCCGGAATTTTAAACTAAAAACAGTACGATAAATGCAAAAAATAAGTGCTTTTTTACTGCGGTTGCTGGGATGGAAAGTGAATGGTTTTGTAGTGCCCGAACCAAAATGCATCATCATTGGGGTGCCTCACACCAGTGCGTGGGATTTCGTAATATCTTACCTTTTTTATACTTCGCTGGGAGGTAAAGCCAGCGTGCTGGTTAAAAAAGAATTCTTTTTCTGGCCTGTCGGTTTTTTTGTCCGGAAAATGGGAGGTGTGCCTATCGATCGGTCCAAAGGAGCAAATGTTATTCGGCAAACGGTTCATCATTTTAAAACGAGGGAGCATCTGCACCTGGCCATGACTCCTGAAGGAACCCGTAAACCGATAAAACGCTGGAAAGCCGGTTTTCATACCATCGCGAAAATGGCCGATGTGCCGGTTTACCTGGGCAGTTTCGACTGGGGCCGCAAAGTAATTTCCATCTGGGAAAAATTTGAACTCACCGACGATGCCCAGGCCGACATCCGGCGAATGAAAGATTTTTACCGCGAAAAAGGCATCCAGGGAAAATTCCCGGAGAATTTTACTACGGAATATTAGTTATTGAATTTGTAACCTTTTTGAATTGAATTTCAATCAATTTTTCCCGGCGAATAAAAAGATTAATGGCTAAAGCCTCTATATGACGCGGGTTTTATAGCCCCCAGCTTAAGCTGGGGGTTAAATTTTTCACTCACCGTACCAGTTTATTTTTCGGGTAAAAAACATGGTGAGGCCAAGCACCACAAACAATCCGATACTGCCAACCAAAAGCGCGTAGGTTTCCAGTTGCATCAAAACAAAAATAAATCCGAAAGAAAAAGTTAAAATGAGGGTTTGTATAACCGAATGGATCCATCTTTTTAAAAACGTTCGCGAGTAGGCAAATACCAATGTAATTACCGCCAGGGCCGAAATAAAATAAGCCAGGTTAAATCCAACCTGTTCGGATATGGATAAAAGCAGCAGGTAAAAAATCAGTACGGCAAATCCGATAAGAATGTACTGGAACGGGTGCACTTTTTGTTTGCTGATTATTTCATTTAAAAAGAAAGAAAGAAAAACAAATAAAATTACCAGAATGGCATATTTAGCGGCACGCGAACTCTTTTGGTAATGGTCGGCAACGGTAACCAGTTTAACCCCAAAATCGGCTTCAGTAACCCGGTATTCGTCGTTTTTCCATTGTTGTGGAAAGTTGCGGTTGAAGTTCAGGACTTTCCATCGTGCCGAAAAACCTTCTTTACCGATGGTGTGGTCGGTTGGCAAAAAGTTACCATCAAATCCCGGGTCGTTCCAATCCGATTGCAACGCCACTTCGGTGGTTTCGCCAAGCGGTGCAAATTTCAGTGACTCAGAACCTTTCAGGTGAAGCGAAAACTGAAAATCGGCCGGAAAATTTTCAGCAGTGAGGTGGGGGAGCGGCAAGGAAATTCCGCTTTGCCCCAGCAGTTGATTTTCCATTCCGGGAGTAAATTCGAAAACGGAGTCGTTCCAGGAAATTGAAATACGGTCGCTGATGCCGCGCAAGTCGCTGATGGCAACCTGTATTTTTGCTTGTTTCCACAAAATATCTCCGGGCGGGATTTTTAACTTCTGAATTTCCGACCCTTCAAAATGGCCCGAAACATTTAATTCCGATTCGTAAACCACGGTTTCGTAAATACTTCGTTTACGTTTTTCGGGAAATATTTCCCCGTTAATATTCAGCGTTTTAGGCAAAATGTAGCATTCGTGAATAATTTCAGTTGTGGTATTTCCATCGTTTTCAAAATTGCGCTCGATGTAAGGAATTGCAAGCACCGGCCCACGCACGGTTTGGGCGAGCGACCATGTTTGCATCACCTCTTTCGAGCTGGTTTCAGCAGTATGCTGCCGTTGCCCGATGAGGTCCAGGATCATAAATTTTGGTACGAGCAACGCCAGTGTTATAATTCCGATGATAAACACTTTGAGTGTAATCTGCCAGTTGATTGATTTTTGTTTTTCCTGAAAAAATTCTTTTGTTTCCATATTATTGAATTTTAATTTTGCAAAGAGCTTTGAATTTCAAAGTAAATAATGAAAAAAAATATTACAGTTGTTTTAAAATATCTTCCAGTGCCTTGATGTGGCTGTCGAACGCGGTGCTGCCGGGTGGCGTAATTTCGTAAGTGGTGTTTGGCTTTCGGTTTTTAAACGTCTTAATCACAGCAATGTAACCCTCTTTTTCGAGTGCTTTCAGGTGGCTGGCCAGGTTGCCGTCGGTAACTTCGAGCGCTTCCTTTAAATAATTAAACGACACCCGCGAATTCACCGAAAGAATTGACATGATCCCGAGCCGGGTTTTGTTGTCGAATGCTTTATTTAAATTTTGAAAACTGTTTTTCACAACCTTATTTGTTTGTCGTGCGTTCGTACCTGAAATACATCAACGCCCCGTAAATTATATGGATTGCACCAAAACCCAGTGCCCAAAACAGCAATCCCAGCGAAGGCAGAACAGCGGCCAGAATTCCAAGGAAAATTTGAATCAATCCCATGTAAAAAATTTCCTGCCGCGTAAATTTGGCGGCGTTAACCAAAGCCAACCCGTAAAAAATAAGACAGCCGGGTGCTGCAATTTCATAAATGCCATTGAACAGGAAAATTAAAATAAGAATTCCGCCAGAAATTAAAGGGATGGCTAAGTTTATCAGCATTAACCTGGAGCCCGGGTTCCATATTTTTTTGCCTCCTTTCCGGGCTTTGCGCCAGGTAAGCAGAATTACAGTCAGTATTGAGAAAACCAAAATAATTGCGGCGAGAATAAGCAGGTCGATCAGGATGTTGCCGTTGAGCAACCATCCAAATAATTTGTTGGTGTAAATGATGCTCTCTGCCATTAAAGCGCCCAAGAGCGCATAAATGCCAACAAGCACTCCCGATAAGCCACTTAATGAAAGGAACCGGCTCGACTCCTCCATCATCTTCCGGATTTCCTTGATTTCTGCCAGGTAATTTTCAGTTGTCTTCATTTTAAAAGTACTTTGAATTACAAAGTAAAGAATTAAAATGGTAATTTCAAAATTTAAGTTGTTGTTTTTACCCTTCAAAATAAGAGCAGCTACAACACCGCCACCGGGCGGTTGAGTTCCATCAATGTTGTTTTTACCCTTCAAAATAAGAGCAGCTACAACGTTATATCCTTCTTTCAATTTGTGTGGTCGGTTGTTTTTACCCTTCAAAATAAGAGCAGCTACAACTTGCCGTAGGAACCCCCACCGTAAAAGGTGGTTGTTTTTACCCTTCAAAATAAGAGCAGCTACAACGGGATTGGCCAGCTTGATGGAGTGTATGCCGTTGTTTTTACCCTTCAAAATAAGAGCAGCTACAACCCAATAGCTTTAAAGGCCTTATTTTTAAAGGGCAAACCGGTTTTTTTACAATTCAAAAACCGGTCATATTTTCTATAGTTTAGCCACTATCGTTTCAGTTTTTTGTTGGTAAACTTCTGCTATTTGTTTTGCAAAATCTTTATTTCCCAACTCCACCTTTTTTCCATGGTTTTCTTTTGCGGAAACTGATTATGGGCAAAACAGTTTCTCACCATGTTTAAAAATGTAAATTCATCGGCAGTAATTAATTTTTTGTTTTGCAACCATTCCAAATAAGGTTTATGCTGGACGTTATCAAATCCGTTATTTCCCTCAACGAATTTCTTTATGCCTTCTGTATCATTCTCAATTATTCCTTTTTCGAGTTCAAAAGCAGCATCAAAAACTGTTTGTTTGGCTGTATTGTAAATATCCAGTTCATTTCTTAATTCCTGCACTGTAATTTTTTGTTCAGGGAAATACTCGAACAATTCCGGTAAACGCCTGTCGTGGACATATTTTTTGAGCAGGCTGTAATCTTTTCGTTTACGTTCGTCGGTTATTACACGGGTAATTTCAGGTTTGGCAGTACCGGATATCCTTTCCCCGGAATCGTTAAACGATAGTTTTGCCGTTACTGCTTGTTCCACTGTATCTGTGCCATTAAGAAGCGACTGAATGTTGTTTAGTTTTATATCCAGATTTTGGGAATCGAACAGTTTTTCAATCATCAGTAAAATAATACGATCCTGCTCCTGCACAATCCTGATTTCTTTTTCGGTGTTGGAAATGGTTCGTTTAAAAACTTTTTCTACCTGGCTAAATTGAATGTCGGGTAATTTTCTTTTTTCTTCTTTTCTTTTTTCACTTCTTTCTTTAAATACTTTCATCAAAGAATCTTTGTACAAATCGGCAAATCTTGCACCTTCCTGTAATTTGAATTTAACCGGCTCGTCATAAATTCGATATTCTCTTTCTGCATGATAAAAATTCTGTACATCGTCGCCGCGGCTGTTCCACCAAATGTTGAAAAGTTCGTTGTAGTTGACACCTTCAGGATACTCAATATTTTGTTCATCTAATTTTGCTTGCAGCAATTTTATTAATGTTTCATCAAAAAGATTGGTGGGAAGGTTAATTGGTTTTTTGCCGTCTTTTGGGGCTTTTCCTTTTATAGTGTGATTTAACCAATCGTTTAGGTTGTAATTTTCTTTTTCTTCCCACTGGCGCATTGAAAACGGGATATTTGATTTGTCGTTGGGCAACTTAACCACTGTCAAATTTTTATGGGCTTTTTCACTCCATTCCTTCTTGTAAAAGGTAGTTGCCATCCACGATTTGTCTTGTTCACTCATCCTTCCTGTTCTGTGGTTTTTTGTTTTAACCATTTTCTTACCTTTTTCCTGCAGGTATTTTTCATATAAATCGGGTGTGTATCTTATTTGCCGGAGGTTTATATTTTTCAGAAAAGGATGGCCGCCGGCTTCGTTTATTTTGAGCTCATTAATAATGTTAATAAAGAGAGACTTTTTCTCCGGGTCAGCATAAAGAGCGAGGCATTCCTGCATTTTGTCGTAATAAAATGAAGTTATGGTTTTCTTTTTATCTTCACTAACTATCATATCGACAATATCCTTTGCCAGAAAAGTAGCCATTTCCCCGATTTTTGGGATTTTCCCTTTCCTTTCCCGTCTGTATTTTTCCAGGTTTTTGAGCCTTTCCATACAGTCGCGTTTCATGGCTTTAATCCGGCCGGAAATTGTTCGCTCTTCTTTAACATCGGTAATATTTAGCCAGTAGTTTAAAATACGTGTTGGAATTTGTTTGTGATTCAGGTTATATTCTGCCAACACTTTATTAAGGGTTTCTTTTCTGAATTCCAGATAAGCCAGTGTTCTTGGTTTATATCCCACATTCTTTTTCGAATCTGCTTTTTTCTGAAATTCATTCCAGTCTTTCGGAAGTTTTTCTTTCACTTCTTCAATAAACTGCCAATTCATTATTTTGCTGTTATTGGTCAAAATAAAATCGTGAATGAGCTCTTCCGCTTTTCCTTCTTCAAGATATTCCAGCAAAATAATTTTAGCGAGTTCGTGCACACTCAGAAAAGCTTCGGGCAGCGGTTGTTTCAGGTTCTTCTTTATTTTTGATTCTGATTTCGGATTGTGAATTAAAACCGGGTATTCGTTCCCGGAATGCAATCCGATTTTGTTATTTCGTTTATTGTAAAAAGGTGCATACTGTTCAAATTCTAATAAATGAGAATTTTTATCTGTTTTTTGCAATATTTCCTGTTCATCTTCAAAATCAGACAATTTTCCAAATGCTTTTACATCTTCAACAATAGTTCTTGGATATGATACGTCATTGATTTGTTTTTCATATTTATCAATTATCAATTTTCCCAGTTGAATTTGAAACCGGTAATTTTTGAACAGGTTGGTTTCATCGATAAATTTCAAATGAATTATTCATGGTTTAAAGAATTTCAATAAAGATTCTTTGGTTGTTTGATTAATTCAGATGGTTTCAAATTTAAACAGAAATATTTGAAAGACAAATGGTTTAAACGGAAAGAGTTTACTTTTGAAAAAGTGATGCATGGGTATTTTAAATTATCAAATCAGGCGCTTTAGTTATAATTTTGCTGTTGTTTGGTTTTAATCAACGCTTGTTAGTCCCTGGGGATGTTGACGGGTTGGATTGCCGCAAACTTGTCAGCGTGCAAAACATTTGGCAACGTTAAACAAGATATTGGAACAAATCCGGTTTTTCATTCAGGTATTCATACACAAAACCGTTTTCTTCCATTCGTTTTACCAGCCCGTAATAATCCTCTTTTTGCTGCACTTCGATGCCGATGACTGCCGGCCCTTTTTCGCGGTTGGTTTTTTTCGAATATTCGAAATGGGTTACATCATCGTTGGGACCGAGCACCACATCCACAAAAGTGCGCAATGCGCCGGCACGCTGCGGAAACCGGACAATAAAATAGTGCTTCAGGCCTTCGAACAGCAGCGACCGTTCTTTTATTTCCTCCATGCGGGTGATGTCGTTATTGCTGCCGCTCACAATACAAACCACATTTTTGCCTTTGATTTCAAAAAAATGTTGCTTTTAAATTCTTCTGAAAGATTGCGGTTTTTCTCCAGCGGAGTGTGACTGGCAATTTTGTTAAGCGTGATTTTTGCCTGTGTGATGTCTTCCAGTCTCGGAAAATATTTTTTAGCTGCGTTCATTCTGTTTCGTTTTATGCAAAGGTAACAATATTACAAGTGTGTTGGATGATGGAATTGAAATTGCCATTGGCGCACATTCAATAAATAATGTTTTGTCTTCCATCTTTCTGACAAGCAAACCATCAGTTTTGCAAACACCGGAACTGTTGTTTCAGAAGGAGGTGCATCCCCAAAAAGAAAACTGGGTTCTCCTGGTTCTTGCCGTATTGTTTATTGTGATTCTGACTATTAGAAGCAACTGGAAGTTTCGGAAATTATTTGAGCCATTGCAAAAGCCGGAAGCAGCAGAATCATAATTATCAGAATATTCGGATTTTTGAAAATTCACTGGGTAAATCGTCTTCATTTTCTGCAAAGGCCAGCAAAAATCCGCCGCCGCCCGAACCGAGCAATTTTACCGGTGTGTTGTTTTTTGCGCTATGTTTGAAAAAATATTTGAACGATTCCGGAATCATTTGAGCAAAATGTTCCGACTGAAAAGCCGAGATTTGTTCTAATTGGTCGAAAAGTTCCTTTTTGTTTGCTTTCAGAAAAGCCTGAATGGCTTTGTTGTTGGCTGGAAGAAAATCGTTGTGGAATAGATTTTTAAACTCCGGGTTCTCCATTTTTTTGTTGAAAAGTGAGACCAGTGGGGCGGTGGAACTTTTTATTTTGGTATCGATAAGAAAAACTGAAAAAATATTCTCACGGATTTTTATTTCGGGGAGCTGGATTTTTTTGGGTGATAATAAAACCGGCCGGTTTAAAAAAGAAACCAGTGGATCGATGCCCGAACTGCGGCCGTGAAAACTGCTTTCGAGTAACGAAAAATCCTTCTTTAGAATTTGAAGAATTTCATTGTCATTAATTTCATTTTTGTTTTTTTGAAAAGTACTGTAGCGTTTGAAAATTGCAGCACACAAAGCGCCGGAGCTTCCCAGTCCGTACCGGACAGGGATATTGGATTCAAAATAAATTCCTTGTTTCAAATCATTTCTTAAAAGTTCAATTTGAAGCGGAAATCTCATTTTGGCATTGATATTTGCGGCTTTAAATGTGGTAACAAACTGTTGAATTTCGGATTGACTGTTCAAAATGTTGGCATCTTTTGCTTCTGCTGCAACCTTAAGCGAACCTTCGAATTTTGGAAACGGAACTGCCAGCGCATCAGCTCCGTAAAGCAATCCGTATTCGCCGAACAACAGTAATTTTGAAGTAAACTTCTTCATTCTTTCAGTTTTTTCGGGCCGTTTCCAATTTGATCATCCAGCCAGTTTCCGTTTTCGGTAAATTTCATCAACTCATTTTTAATGAATCGATGTACTTCATTTTTGTCTTTTTCAAAATAGAGAAAATGAATGTTTGGACCGGCATCGATGGTAAAACCAACCGGTAAATTGGTTTGCCTGCGGAAATCCTGGATTTTTCGGATAATTGCCAAACTGTTGGGATGAAGCAGCAAATAAGGCGGTTCCGAGGTCATCATCATCGAATGCAAACTGAGCGCTTCTTTTTCAGTTATTTTGAAAAATTGTTCATGGTCGCCGGTTTTCATTGCTTGCAGAATTTCATGTGTATGATTGTTTGCCTGTTTTATCCGAGCCTCCCGGAACGGATGATCGTTCATTAACTGGTGGCCGGCCGAACTGGAAACTTTCTTTTTCGTGGAATCGACCAGCAAAATGGCATCGTGCAACGTGAAATAATCAGCGTGGATGTTTTCAGAAACCGGAACAGCGTGGTGGTTTGAAGTGCCTGAAATTTCAGCAAATTCACCCCAAATGGCAAATTGCGGATAAACCGACCGGCAGGCACTTCCGCTTCCCAGCCGGGCGAGTTCAGAGGCTTTGCTGAAGAAGTTTGAAGTTGAAACCTCATTCTCCTCAACCTGATTTTTCAAATCGGTCAGGCAAAGTGCCAGTGCTCCAAAAGCCGATGCCGACGAGGCGATGCCAGCAGAGTGGGGAAAAGTGTTGCTGCTTTCAATGTGAAACGAAAAATCGTTCAGCCATTTTTCATCTTTCGCCAACACATCGAAGTAGTTGCGAATTCGTTCTCCAAAGGCCGATGATTTTCCTTCGAAAATGAATTCAACTTTCCGGTTATTACTTTGGGGTATTTCAATTGAAGTTTTGGTTTTTGCATTTTGCAGACTAAAACTCACCGAAGGATTCAATGGCAACTGCGGCGTTTTTTTCCCCCAGTATTTTATTAGCGCAATATTAGACGGGCATTCCCATTCGCTTCGATATTTATTTTTTTGCTTCACTTACTTTTTTCCAATCATTTAAAATTAACTCGTTCCACGTAAATATTGTTTGCAATCCTTTCCTTTTGAAATAGTTTTTAGTTGCTGTTTCGTTCATCGATGAGGCTGCGAGGTAAAAATCGCCGCCCCACGCTCCGAGAGATTTTACAGCCCCGTTAAAATCGTTGAAGTATTTTTGCTGAACAGGCTGATCATCAATAATCCCAGCAATTATTTTTTCATGTTTGCTGATTAATTCTTGAAAATTACTGAGTGTTTTTGCTTTGGATATATTTTTAGAGATTTCATCGATTTGACGGATTCCTTCGGAAATATCAGCATTCGTTTTCAGAAAATGCTCAATGCCATGACGGGTATTTTTTTGGGTGCCGGAGTAGATAAAATAGAGGTGATCTTCGAATGGAAAACTAAGATTTACCGGTATTCGTTTTTCTCCAGAACGATAAAATACCGGGCCGTCAGCTTTTGCACAGGCGATGTCGTAACCTGAGCCTTTAAATATCAACTTGTTTAATTGGTAGGCATCAACATTCGTCCAGCTTGCGAGGTTGGCAATTAATGTGCTGCTGCTGCCCAGTCCCCATCGCGGATCGAACTCCAGTTTTGTGTGAATATTAAATCCCTTTTCAAATGAAAAATCAGGATTTAACTGCCCGATGGTTTCAAAGATTTTTTTCAGCAATTCTGCTTTTTCCGAATCGGTACTGTGGATAATTTTGAAATCGGGAAGTTGAAATTCGCACGAAAACCACTGACCGCCGGGAGTGCTTGCTTCCCAGCTAATCCTGTTTTTTTGATTTCCGGGAGTAACTGCCATCGACTGGCCCAATTTTAGCGGCAATGCCAGCGCTTGTGCTCCCTGCAAAACAAGGTATTCGCCGGTGAGTAAAAGTTTTCCATGCGCATAAAAAGTTTGGTTACTTTCGGACATAGTCTTCAACATATTTGTTTACTGCCTGGTACGATATTTCTTTGTCACTGAAATAATCTCTGGCTGCTTTTTTCTGACTTTTCGAAAGGTTGAACTGGCTTAAAATATTGCTCAGGTGCATTTTCATGTGTCCCTTTTGAATACCGCTGGTTACCAGTGCATTTACTGCCGCCCAGTTGGAAGCCAGTCCGGCGGTGGCAATGTACCCCATCATCTCCGGTGCCGATGGATTTTTCAGAATTTTCATTGCCAGTTTTGCCAGTGGATGTAACGCCGTAACTCCTCCCACAACACCCACTGCCATCGGGATTTCCATTTCAAAACGAAACATTCCTTTATTTATGGTTACGTTGCTCAGTCCGCGATACTGTCCGTCTTTTGAAGCATAAGCATGGGCACCGGCTTCAATGGCACGGTAATCGTTCCCGGTTGCTACTGTCAGTGCATCCATTCCGTTAAAAATGCCTTTGTTGTGCGTCACCGCGCGCGAAACATTGTTACGGGCAATGTGAACTGCCAGTGCAAATTTTTCAGCATAACTTTTGGCTTGTTGTTGGTTTTTCGTCAACTCTTCCACCGGGCATTCCACCCAAACTTTTACGCGGCTATCCGGCACGTAGTTCGATAAAATGGCCATCACTATCTCCACTTCTTTTTCATTTGCTGAAAACTGGTTGCTGTTTTCGATAAATTTTGTCAGGCTTTTCCCCATTTGTTCCAAACACGAGTTGATGAAGTTGGCACCCATGGCATCGCGGGTTTCAAACGAAACGTCGAGCTGATAATAATTTTTTTGAATTTCAGGCAGGTATTTTAATTGAATATCAAGTATTCCGCCTCCGCGCTTTTCCATTTTCAATGTAAGCGGGGCAACTTCACGCAGCAAGGTTTCTTTTAATTGAGTAAAATTTTTTTTCAGTTTTTCGGGAGAACCACTCCAAACAAAATGGATTTGTCCTTTTTTTTCAGTACCCGGAATTTTTGTGTGAAACCCCCCGCGTTTGGCCCAATAGCCTGCTGCTTTTGCCAACGCTGCAACTACCGAACTCTCTTCGGTTACGAGCGGAAAGGTGTGCATTTTTCCATCGACCAAAAAATTAGGTGCCACAGAAAAAGGCAAATGGTAATTGGAGAGTTGATTCTCGCTTAAATCAGCAATAACCGATTGCTTTTCACTGTTTGTGAGTTCAAAAGAATCCAGAAATGAGGCAGTTGATCCATCCAGGTTCAATTCCTGAATTAACCATCTGATTTTTTCTGAACGTGAAAGTTTTGAAAATCCGGAAATGATTTTATTCTCCGTCATATTCAGGATCGATTTTTAGAAAATTCTGTGCAAAACGGTAGGCCGTAATCTGATTTTCGATGAAAGTTTTCAGCTTTTGATAGTCGCCGGTGGCATGTTTTAACACCTGAGAAGCCATACCAAAGATTGCGGGTAACTCGCTTTTTGAAATCAAATAGTAGCCGTCGAGGTAATTTTTAATTCCGCCCGAAATAATCAATTGTTTGCAGGTTGAATTTCCGTTGGTTTGCAGCAGATGATTAACTGTATTCACCATCTGGTTGGCAGTTTGGCCCACAAAAGTAAACGGTTTGTACATTTCCATTTTTTCGGGTTCGTCGCGCATGAGCTCAAGTTTCGAAAAATTGGTGCCACCATACGCTGCAAACTCAATGGCTTCGAGGTTTAAATGGAAGAGTCGGTTCAGGCTTTCATTGCCCATTCCCAATCCAACTTCTTTAACAATTAATGGTACATTTATACGGCTGAGCAATTCTTCAATGGTTACAATAGGAGGGTTTTCAATGTGTTCGCCTTCAGGCTGAAACCATTCCTGCATGGGATTAACGTGAATAATCAGACCATCGGCACGGAGTTCGCCAACCATATCAGTAATGGCTTTTTCGTTTTTGTCTTTCAGTAACTGTTCAATTTGTGCAATTCCCAGGTTCGCCCAGAAAGGCCGGTCAGGACCAATAATATCTCTCATGTTGAAATCGTCCCAGTAGGTTTTGCTAAACAGAATTTTTCGGCAGGAACCCAGGCCCATTCCCAGTCCAAAGTCACGGCATGCGCGGGCAATGTTTTTGTTGATGTGGTTGGCTTTTCCGGTGCCGCCGGTCATGCTCGATACCCACATTGGTGCTTTCATGGTTTTCCCCAGAAATGCAAAAGACTTGTCTTCTCCGTTGGGGTGGCCTGCCAGCATGGGTTCATAAATAAACCGGCGGTCCTGTTCAAACTTGCTTGTTTGCGAGTCGAATGCCAGTTGTATATGGTCATTTTTTCTGTCTCTGTTCATTTTGTTTTCTGTTCATCTTTTAAAACCGCGCGCGAAATTACCATTCGTAATACTTCCGACGTTCCTTCGCCGATTGATAATAAACGCTGATCGCGGAAAAAGCGTTCAATGGGGTATTCGTCATTCCTGAAAAAACCTGCGCCGCCAAAAATCTGGAGTGCCTCGCTGGCAACATCGCTGGCAACCTGCGATGCATAAAGCTTGGCCATTGCTGATTGTTTGCCGAACGGATGTCCATTATCTTTTAACCAGCATGCATTATAAAGGGTATTCCTGACGTTTTCAATTTTCATGGCCATGTCGGCAAGTTTAAAGGAGATGACCTGGAAATTGGAAATGGGTTTCCCAAACTGTTTGCGTTTTTTGGTAAAATCAACAGCCATCTCAAAAGCTCCCTGTGCCAATCCCAGTCCCATTGCAGCAATCGATAACCGGCCGGAATCAATGGTTTTCAGCATGATTTTAATGCCTTGTCCTCTTTCACCCAGTTGGTTTTCCCCAGGAATCAAACAATCGTTGAGATAAACCATTCCGTTGTCGGCTGCCCGCCAGATCAGTTTGCTTTTCATGTACCTGGCAGTGTAACCGGGAGTATCACGAGGGACCAAAAAAGCTGTAAACTCTTTTTTGCCGTTGCTTTTCATACCTGTTTTTGCCACCAGGCTCATACCACCTGCCAGTTCTGAAGCCGTGTTGGTTATATATTTTTTATGACCGTTAATCAACCAGCCGTTTTTCTTCATTTCTGCCACGGTTTCTACTCCCTGTGCGTCAGAACCTGCATTTTCTTCGGTTAGGCCAAAAGCCCACAATTTTTCTCCGTTGCAAAGTTGTGGCAAGTATTTTTCTTTCTGTTTTTCTGTGCCAAATTCCAGAACAGGACCCACACCAAGCGAGTTATGCGCTGCCAGCGTTGCCGCAACGGAACTGTCGATGCGTGCCAGTTCTTCAACAGCGATAATAAATGAGAGGTAGTCGCTGTTTTGTCCCCCATATTTTTCAGGGGTTTGCATTCCGAAAAGATTCAGCTCATTTATCGATTGGATTAAATCTACCGGGAATTCTTCCCTGGCTTCAAAGTCACCAATAACTGGTTTTATTTTGTTTTCCGCAAAATTTCTTACTTTTTCACGTATTGCATTATGCGTCCCATTTAAAAATGCATTCATAAATAATTATTTAGAATTCAAATTCTACTAAGGTCTTTTTGTCTTGTACGGTTTCTCCTTTCGAAACCTGAATGTTTTTTACCCGTGCCGATGCCGGGCTTTTAATGGTTATTTCCGATTTCATCGATTCAATAATTATTAAATCCTCTCCTTTCTTCAAGGTTTGACCGGGTTGAACTAATATGTCAATTACTTTTCCGAATAACCCTGAAATAACTTTGTCTGTTATTATATCCGTCCCTTCATTTCGGTATTTATTTAGCTGCACCTCTTCTAAAACATGGTTGCTTCTCACACTGTAATATATGCCATCATATTGGGAAATAGATTTTTTATTATTCTGAAAAATAAAGATAGTAATATCTTTTTTATTTAGGGAAAAATCAATTTTTGAACCAGAAAATTTAATGTTGGATATTTTTTTTACCGTTCCATTGAGCTGAATCTCAATGTTTTTGTTTATTTGTAATATGTTGAATTTGTGCTGTTTGTTGTCGATGAAAATTTCAAAGCTTTGATAAATGCGGTGATAGCCCAACTCATTCCAAATTGAAATGGGGTGAACAGGACGCTTAAAATGATGCAGAAAATAGGCAGCTGCGAGCGGAACGGAAGGAATTTCGTCCTTGTGAAGAAAACTTTTAGTTTTCATGTTATTTTCCAGCCACCTTGTGTTAATTGAATTGGATTTAAAATCGGGGTGGTTGACGGCAATCGCAAGGAGTTCTTGTGTTGTGACAACTCCCGGTAAAAATAAATTGGAAAGGGCATATCGTGCCTTTTCAATGGCTTCATTTCTGGTTTTTTCATGAACAATGAGTTTCCCTGCAAGCGAATCGTAATTTGCTGAAAACACTGTTCCGGGTTGAAGAAAACTGTCCCACCGGGCTTCTGCTGGTGTTTGGATATCAGTGATTTTTCCGGTTGACGGCAAAAAACCAGATGCAGGATTTTCTGCACAAATGCGCATTTCAATGGAATGACCAAGTGCTTTAAGGTCTTTTTGACTTACAGGGATTTTTTCACCTGCTGCAATTTTTAGTTGCATTTCAACCAAATCAACACCTGTAACCATCTCGGTAACCGGATGTTCAACCTGCAGGCGGGTGTTCATTTCCAGGAAATAAAAATTTTCATCTTCATCCACTAAAAATTCCACAGTTCCCGCTCCACGGTAGTTAATTGAACGGGCAATTTTGAGGGCAGCATTGTACAGTTTTTCTTTTAACTTTTTTGAGATTGAGTTGGCAGGAGCTTCTTCTGTTAATTTCTGATATTGGCGCTGAACACTGCATTCACGTTCAAAAAGGTGAATGGCATCTCCTTTCCCGTCACTCACCACCTGGACTTCTATGTGGCGTGTTTGGGGCAAGTATTTTTCAACCAGCAGGTCACTGTTGGCAAAATATTTCATGGCTTTATCCTTAGCCCTTTTTAATGCTTCCGGAAGATTTTCGGCTTCGTAAACAATTTCCATCCCTTTTCCGCCACCACCCCCAGAAGCTTTAACCAAAACCGGGTATTCAAAATTTTTGGCAGAATTTAAAATGTCATTTTCTGAACCGGTAACAGATGAAATGACAGGAATTTGGAGCTTTTTTACAAATTGGTTGGCCTGAATTTTCTCACCCATTAGCCTGATCTGTTGAGGTGTGGCCCCGATGAAAATCAACCCGGCCTGTTCAACTTTTTCGGCAAAATCTGCATTTTCTGATAAGAAACCATACCCGGGATGTATGGCTTTGGCACCTGTGTTTTGTGCAATTTCAATAATTTTTCGCTGGTTCAGATAAGTTTCCTGCAACGTATCACCTTTCAGGTTAACAGCTTCGTCGGACAGGGAAACATGCAATGACTCGCGGTCGTCATCCGCAAAAATGGCTACGGTTTGGATACCCAGCTTTTTGGCTGTTCTGATTATGCGGACAGCAATTTCTCCACGATTGGCTATTAAAATTTTTCCGACTGTTTCCATTAATCCTGATTGGTTATTTGATTGTTCCAGCTGGGTTTTCTTTTTTCAAGAAATGCCTGCAATCCCTCTTTCCCTTCCTCTGAATGAGTTAGTTGTGCCAATAGTTGAGCGGTTTTTTCGCTGGAGGAGGTTGTAACTTCTCCCGATTCTATTTTATGCAGTAAATTTTTGCACGCCCGCAATGCATTTGGCGAAGATGTTGACATTTTTTTTATGAGGAGATCGGTTTCACTGAAACGTTCTCCATCGGCTGAAATAAAATCAACCAGTCCTGAATTTTTTGCTTCCGGTGCCAAAAATCTTGAGCCGGTGTACATTACTTTTTTCATGTGTTGAACTGAAAGGCGTTGAGCTACAAAAGGTATTATGGTAGCAGGAATTATTCCCAGCCTGATTTCTCCGAAAGCAAATGCGGTGGATTGTTCCGCAATTACAAAATCGCATGCTGAAATTATGCCGTTGGCACCACCCAGCACATTACCGTGAACCGCTGCAATGGTAATTTGGGGTGCATCGCGTAATTCATTGAGAAGGGCAGGAATTTGCAGGTATTCTTCCCGGTTTTCCTGTATCGACTTTTCTCCTGCAGAGGCCAGCCAGCTGATGTCGGCTCCTGCGCAAAACGATTTTCCATTGCCCGATATGACCAGGAAATGAATTTCGCTTTTTTGGGAAATCGATTTTAGTGCATCCCGAAATTCTCCAATTAGTTCAGGATTCAATGCATTATGCTTGTCGGGGCGGTTTAAAATTAAATCGGCCCTGTTCCTGTCAATTTTAACTGTTATGTATTTCAGGTTCTTCATCTTGTTACATTCTGAAAACCCCGTATTGGGGTGTCCGTTCGGGTTGATTAAGGGTGATGTGAAAAGCAAGGCCTAAGATGTGTCGGGTTTCTGCGGGGCTGATAATTCCATCATCCCAAACCCGCGAAGAGCTGTAATAAGCAGTGCTTTCTTTTTTGAACTGTTCAATAAGCTGGTTGCCGCTGCCATTCTGCCCAATTGTGTTCAGGATGCCCGAAGCTTGTTCGCCTCCCATAACCGAAATACGCGAGTGGGGCCACATGAAAAGAAAATCGGGTTCGTAGGCCCGGCCTGCCATGGCATAATTACCTGCACCAAACGAACCGCCAATTACTACTGTTAATTTGGGCACTGTTGTATTGGCAACGGCCTGAATTAATTTAGCACCGTCGCGTGCAATTCCTTCGTGTTCATATTTTTTCCCCACAATAAATCCCGTGATATTTTGCAGAAATAACAACGGTGTTTTTCGCTGGTTGCAAAGCTGAATAAAATGAGCACCTTTTCGGGCACTTTCAGCGGTTAAGAAACTTCGGTTGCCTAAAATGCCAACTGTTATTCCTTTTATCCGGGCAAAACCTGTAACCAGGGTGTTGCCGTAGTTTTTCTTGAATTCGTGAAAATCGCTTTCATCTACCAACCGTTCAATTATTGCGTGAATGTCAATCGGTTTTTTCAGATCAACAGAAAGGTAATTGTAGATGCTTTCAGGTTCAAAATGGGGCTCTTTCACTTTCTCAATTTCAATTTCTTTTTTTCTGCCAACAGGAAAGCCGGAAACGATTTTCCGGCAGATTTTAAGGGCATCCACATCGTCCTCGGCCAGGTGATCGGCAACTCCCGAAATGGAGGTGTGAACTACGCCCCCGCCCAGCTCTTCGGCTGAAACTTCTTCGCCGGTTGCCGCTTTAACGAGTGGCGGCCCGCCAATAAAAATTGTTCCCTGGTTTTTCACAATAACAGTTTCGTCGCACATGGCCGGCACGTAGGCACCGCCGGCAGTGCAGGAGCCCATTACCACCGCAATTTGCGGGATGCCTTTGGCCGATAGCCGGGCCTGGTTATAAAAAATGCGGCCAAAATCGAACCGGTCAGGGAAAACGTTGGCTTGTTCCGGAAGATAAATTCCTCCGGAGTCAACCAGGTAGATACAAGGCAGGTTGTTATTCAGGGCGATTTCCTGTGCGCGGATGTGTTTTTTTATGGTTTCTTTTACATAAGTTCCGCCTTTTACGGTGGCATCGTTGGCAACAATCATGCACTCGCAGCCGTGTACAACACCAATTCCGGTTACTATTCCGGCTGAGGGAAAAGCATTGTTGTATTGATCGTAAGCCGCAAAGGAGGAAAGTTCCAGAAAATAGGTTTTGGGATCAACCAAAAGGTCAATTCGCTCGCGGGCCAGTAATTTCCCCCGTTCACGATGTTTTTCTTTTGATTTTCCCGGGCCATGTGAACAAACCTGCTGCAAGCGTTCTTGGTAATTAGTCATTACTGATTCATAATCAGTTACTTGTTCTGTGTTTGTTCCCGTATTTTCCAGCGTTGTATTTTGTTTAACTTTACCCATTAAGGTGTTAAATATTTTAATATTCAAAAATCTTCTAATATGACAAAATTAGAGACTTTAAGTTCATTTCAATTATTCATATTTTTCATACAAAAAAAGAACCGTTAAAAAATTAACGATTCTTTTTGGGGTAGAAAATCTTGCCGGCTAACTAAAAGCCGGTAAGCTTATTAAATTTTTTCAATGTGGTGTGCAATCCAGTCGCCCACCTGCGAAGTTTTGTATGCAGGCCCCTGGGCAATGTCTTCAGTTACAATTCCTTCATCCATTGAAGCGGCCACCGCATCGCGAATGGCTTTCCCTTCATCCGGGAGGTTGAAAGCTGTTTCAAACATCATGGCTGCGGAGAGGATGGTGGCAACCGGGTTGGCAATATCTTTTCCGGCAGCCTGCGGATAAGAGCCGTGAATGGGTTCGAAAACCGAAGTGTGAATTCCGATGGACGCGGAAGGCAGCAGTCCGAGCGAGCCGGTTATCACGCTGGCTTCGTCGGTTAAAATATCGCCAAACATATTTTCGGTCACCATTACATCGAAGTTTTTGGGCCACTGGATAATTTGCATGGCGGCATTGTCCACAAACATATATTCGGTTTGAATGTCGGGATATTTGGGTGCCATTTCCTGGGCCACTTCGCGCCACAACCGCGAACTTTCTAAAACGTTGGCTTTGTCAACCACTGTTAATTTTTTACGTCGCTGCCCGGCAAATTCGTAGGCCAGTTTCAGGATGCGTTCAATTTCGTTGCGTGTGTAAGTGTTGGTATCGAAAGCGGTATTGCCGTTGTCTTTCCGGCCTTTTTCGCCAAAGTAAATGCCGCCGGTCAGTTCGCGGATACATACAAAATTGGCACCTTCCACCAATTCGCGGCGGAGCGGAGATTTGTGCAGCAATTGTTCGAATGTTTCCACCGGCCGGATGTTGGCATACAATCCGAGTTTTTTGCGCATGGCCAGCAGTCCCTGCTCGGGGCGTACCGTGGCTTTCGGATTGTTGTCGAACTTTGGATCGCCGATCGCACCGAATAAAACGGCATCTGAATTCATGCAGAGTTCATGTGTTTCATCCGGGTAAGGATTTCCTACTTTATCGATGGCAGTTGCGCCGGTCAAGGCGTATTCATATTCCAACCCGTGATTAAATTTTTTGGCGATTGCTTTAACCGTTTTCATCGCCTGTTCGGTAATTTCGGGCCCAATTCCGTCGCCCGGTAAAATGGCAATTTTTAGTTTCATTAATTTCTATTTTAATCTTTTTGAATATTGAACAAAACCGTATTCAAATTTACTTCCACAATAAAGGATGAGTATTTATTTAGTTTTTGTATCTGGGTTAAATTGTCTGTAATTATTTGAATCAATTCATTATTTGGAATATTTCCTAAACTAATTTTTATCAGTTTAATTGGAGTTTTGCAAAATGTAAACTTGCAAGAATATCTTCCTTTTCAAGTTCCGGGTGATCATCGAGGATTTCCCCGGTGCTCATTCCCGAACCAAGCATATCGATAATAACTTCAACCGGCCATCTCATTCCACGAATACATGGTTTTCCATGACAGATTTCCGGATTTGTGGTAATTCTTTCCAAATAGTTCATATAAAAGTGTTTTTAAGCAAATTTACTGTAAAAACTGTGTATTTCAAATAATTAAATTTTAGAAAATGGTATTTACGAAATACTGTCCATAATTTTATTCAGCAAACCCGGCTTAAACTCGTTTTCGATGATGTTCAGCATGCGGATTGTGGCTTTGATTGCGGCTACATTTTGATCCGGATCGAGACCTTTGGTTTTAAACTCGCGACTGTTTTTCCAGGTAATTACCGTTTCTACCAGTGCATTGGTTTTTCCGCCGGGCGGGATGGTTACCGTGTAATCAATGAGTTTCGGGAATGATTTACCGAGATGCTTGTATATTTTCCGGAGTGCTTTTACAAATGCATCGTACTGGCCGTCACCATCGCTGAATTCCTCAAAAACTTCTCCTTCAATTTCAAGGCTAACGTTGGCAACCGGACGCAATCCCATGGTGTGGGTAACCGAAAAGTTTATCACCCTGATTTTTTGTTCCATCAGATCGTTCTCCAGGGCATCGGCAACAATGTAGGGCAGTTCGTCGGAGGTAACCGTTTCTTTTTGGTCGCCCAGTTCAATAATCCGCTGCGTTACTTTTTTCAGTGATTCTGCATCGAGTTCAATGCCCAGCTTTTCCAGGTTCTTTTTGATGTTGGCTTTACCCGATGTTTTTCCCAGCGCATACTGCCGTATTCTTCCAAAACGTTCCGGCAGCAAGTCGTTGAAATAGAGGTTATTTTTATTGTCGCCATCGGCATGTATGCCGCTGCATTGGGTGAATACAAATTCACCGATTAGCGGCTTGTTTGTGGGGATACGAATTCCGGAAAACGATTCTACCAGCTTTGAAACTTTGTTCAACTGGCTTTCATTCACCCGGGTTTTCATTTTCAGGTGATCTTTAATGGTGGCAATCACGCTCGACAGTGGCGCATTCCCCGCACGCTCGCCCAACCCGTTAACAGTGGTGTGCACGCAGCGTATTCCGGCTTTTATGGCATGGAAAACATTGGCAATGGCCAGATCGTAATCGTTGTGGGCATGGTAATCGAAGTTGACATCGGGATAAGCCTCAATCATTTCGCGGCAAAAATCGTAGGTTTCATCGGGGTCTAAAATTCCGAGCGTGTCGGGCAGCATTATCCGGTCAACTTTTTCCTCTTTCAGTTTCGAAATCATAAAATGCACATAGTCTTTTGAGCTACGCATTCCGTTTGACCAGTCTTCGAGATAGACATTCACCCGGATGCCCATTTCCCTGGCATTATGAATTACCTTTTTAATGTCGGACAAATGTTCCTCCGGGGTTTTTCGTAACTGCCCTTTTACATGGTTCAGCGAACCTTTGCAAAGCAGATTAATTACTTTTCCACCGGCGTCGGCAATCCATTTCAGCGAAATGTCATTATCAACAAACCCCAGAATTTCAATTTTTTCGAGATGTCCTTTTTCGGCTGCCCATTTCATTACACGCTGCGACCCCCTGAATTCACCCTCTGAAACTCTTGCCGAGGCGATTTCAATTCGGTCAACCCTTACATCTTCCAGCAACACCTTGGCCACACTTAGTTTTTCCCCTTCGCTGAAAGAGACACCGGTGGTTTGTTCTCCATCGCGAAGGGTGGTATCCATTATGGTGAGCTGTTTTCCCTCTATTTCAACTGTTTTGCCTGTCATTTTTTTGGTGCCCCTCCCAACCTCCCCAATGGAGAGGAGAGTGAGGACTTTTTTTATTTCTGTTATACTAATAGTACTTCTTGTAGAATTGTCCTCGTTAAAATCTTAATAAAAGTCCTCCTTTGGAGGATTTAGGAGGCTTCAAAAGCAGTAATTTCATCTTTCATCCGAACCAGGTAATCGATATCGTCGAGCCCGTTTTTGAGGCAATGCTTTTTGTAGGCATTAATTTCGAACTCTTCGGTTTCACCTGTTGTGAGGTTCGTAAATGTTTGCTCCTCCAGGTCAGTATTGAATTCGGCTTCCGGATTTTTTTCAATGGTTTCAAAAATTCGTTCAAGGAATTCGGGTGTTACAACAACTGGCAGCAAGCCATTGTTAATCGCATTGTTTTTAAAAATGTCGGCAAAAAAGCTGGACACCACCACTCTGAACCCATAATCGTAAATTGCCCAGGCAGCGTGTTCGCGGCTCGATCCGCTGCCAAAATTTTTACCGGCAACCAAAATTTTTCCTGAATACTTCGCGTTATTCAGCGGGAAATCGCTTTTGGGTGATCCATCTTTGTTGTAACGCCAGTCGCGAAAAAGGTTTTCGCCAAATCCTTTGCGTTCTACTGCTTTTAAAAATCGCGCAGGAATAATCTGGTCGGTATCTACATTTTCAACTGGCAGCGGAACTGCCGGTGATATTATTTTTGAAAATTTATCGTATGCCATATAATTTATTATTTATGATTAACCAATAAAAATTTACATTAACTCTCTCGGGTCGGTTATTTTTCCGGTAATCGCCGCAGCTGCTGCTGTGAGCGGGCTGGCCAGCAAAGTTCTTGCTCCGGGGCCCTGGCGACCCTCAAAATTCCGGTTGGTTGTTGAAACGGCGTATTTCCCTTCCGGAATTTTATCGTCGTTCATGGCCAGGCAGGCCGAGCAACCGGGCTGACGAAGCCTGAATCCTGCTTCTTCCAAAATTTCGAGCAGCCCCTCTTCTTTAATTTGTTGTTCAACATGCTTTGAGCCCGGTACCAGCCAGGCATTCACATCCGGTGCTTTTTTCTTCCCTTTAACAAAAGCGGAAAAAGCCCTGAAATCTTCAATCCTTCCGTTGGTGCAACTGCCTAAAAATACGTAATCTATTGTTTTGCCAAGCATTTTGTCACCAGGCGAAAATTCCATGTATTTCAATGCTTTCTCCAGCGTTTTTTTATCGCTTTCTCCCATTCCGTTGTAAATTGGAATGTTTTTGGTGATGCCGATTCCCATTCCCGGGTTTGTTCCATACGTAATCATGGGTTCAATGTCAGCGGCATCATACGAATATTCAGTATCGAACGCGGCATCTTCGTCTGATTTTAAATTTTTCCATTTTTCAACTGCCTGCTCCCAGTCCTTTCCTTTTGGAACAAATTCGCGGCCTTTCATGTAATTGAAAGTGGTTTCGTCGGGTGCAATCATTCCGCCGCGGGCACCACTTTCAATACTGAGGTTGCAAAGGGTCATGCGGCCTTCCATGCTAAGGCTTTTAATTGCCGAACCGGCGTATTCAATAAAATGGCCGGTTCCGCCGCTGGTTGAAATTTGTGAAATGATGTACAGCGCAATGTCTTTTGCCGTAACCCCTTGCTTGAGTTCGCCGTTTATGGTAATCCGCATTTTTTTGGGTTTGGGCTGCATTATGCACTGGCTGGCCAAAACCATTTCCACTTCGCTGGTGCCAATTCCAAAAGCAATGGCACCAAAAGCCCCGTGGGTTGATGTGTGGCTGTCGCCGCAAACAATTGTCATGCCGGGCTGGGTGAGTCCTTTTTCGGGACCAATGATGTGCACAATGCCATGTCCTTCACTTTGAAGATCGTGATATTTGATGCCATGTTCAGCACAATTTCTCTTCAACATTTCCACCTGGTTGCGCGATAATTCGTCAACTATGGAAAGGTGCTGGTTTTCGGTAGGAACGTTGTGATCGGGAGTGGCAGTGGTTTGCTCCGGGCGAAATACTTTCAGTCCGCGGTTTTTCAGGCCTAAAAATGCAACCGGACTGGTTACTTCGTGAATTAAATGCCGATCGATGTACAATACATTCGGGCCGCCTTCCACCTTTTTCACCACGTGGTTGTCCCAAATTTTATCGAATAATGTTTTTGCTTCCATTTTTTTATTGAGTTTTCTTTTTGATTAAACCTGAACCGGTAATTTATTTACTGCATCGATGTAGGCTTCAACTGATGCCGTTACAATATCGGTATGCGCGCCAAAGCCATGGAAAATGGAATCGTTGTATTCAATTTGCATGTGAACTTTACCAATATCGTCGCTGCCGCGTGTAATGGCCTGCACCAGGAATTCTTCGATGGTAACCTGGCGGTGAATAATTTGTTTAACGGCTTTAATGGCCGCGTCCACCGGGCCGTTTCCGGAAGAAGTTGCATCAAATTTTTCACCTGCAATATCGAGACGAACGATGGCAACAGGTTCAAGTTTTTTACCTGTGAGTACCTGCAGGAAGTCGAGTTTTATGCGGCGTTCCTGTTGTGTGGCATCGCCAACCAGCAGGGCAATATCGTCGTCGCGAATATCCTTTTTATTGTCGGCCAGCTTCAGGAATTTTTCATAAACTTCATCCAGTTTTTCTTTGCTCAATTCAAACCCCATCAGTTCGAGCCTGTGCCTCAATGCCGCGCGGCCGCTGCGAGCTGTAAGCAGGATTGCCGATTCGTTGATTCCCACGTCGGTAGGATCCATAATTTCGTAGTTTTCGCGGTTTTTCAGCACGCCATCCTGGTGAATTCCGGAGGAGTGCGCAAATGCATTCCGGCCAATAATTGCTTTGTTGGGCTGAACCGGCATATTCATTAAGGTGGAAACCAAACGGCTGGTCTGATAGATATTTTTTGTGTTTATGCCTGTTTCAATTCCCAGTAACTGGTAGCGGCTTTTCATTATCATGACCACTTCTTCGAGCGATGTGTTTCCGGCACGTTCACCAATCCCGTTAATGGTAACTTCGGCCTGGCGGGCACCGTTCATAATTCCGGCTACCGTGTTGGCAGTTGCCATACCGAGGTCGTTATGGCAATGGGTGGAAATTACTGCTTTATGAATGCCGTTTACATTTTCCATCAGGAATTTTATTTTTTCGCCAAATTCGGTTGGAAGGCAATAACCTGTTGTGTCAGGAATATTTACTGTTGTAGCACCCGCTTTAATTACCGCTTCAACCACCTTGGCCAGGAATTCATTGTCGGTACGGCCGGCATCTTCGGCATAAAATTCCACATCTTCCACATATTGTTTTGCATATTTCACTGCCTCAACAGCCCGTTCCATAATAACTTCAGGTGTGGAATTGAGTTTGTGGTGGATGTGGTAATACGAAGTGCCAATGCCAGTGTGAATTCGTCCCTTTTTGGCATATTTTAGCGATTCGGCAGCTACATCAATATCTTTTTTCACTGCGCGGGTAAGGGCACAAATGGTGGGCCACGTAACCGCTTTTGATATTTCTACTACCGACTCAAAATCGCCGGGGCTCGACACCGGGAATCCGGCTTCGATAATGTCAACTCCCAAATCCTGCAAAGCTTTGGCAACTTCAATTTTTTCAACCGTGTTTAACTGGCACCCCGGGACCTGCTCGCCGTCGCGCAGGGTGGTGTCAAAAATGAACAGTTTGTCACTCATATTTATTTGTTTTTCAGTTATTACTAATCAACTTTTCGTTTCAAATCAACTTGCCGGACAATTCTTATTTTCCATTTAATAAAAAAGCCATCCTCTTTTTATGAGAATGGCTTATTCCGTTTCTTGTTTTATAGTCAACAACACACCATTCTCACATCCTGAATAGGAGGATAATGCCAATAATTAGGCTGAGAATTGATATGCTATTTAGTAAATTCATTCGTTTTGCTTTCGATTTGCTGCAAATATTAGAATATTTTTTTGAAATGAAAACAAAATAGGTGTTTTTTATGATGAAAATTAATAAACGGACTGTTTTGTCTGTAATTTCAGCAAAATTAATTTTAACCGTTTCCGGAATGAAAGGATTGCGGAGGAGAATAAAATGAATGCGATTTTAATCTTCGTTCCGGGGTAATAATGCCTCATTCGGCAAGGGAGGAGTTGCTTTTGGCTGAAAAACATCATTCTTTGTCAGTGGCCTGAGGTGAACTTTCCAGTCGAAACCGCTAAGTTTTTTTTCCTCTTCGGTTAACTCGAAAAGAGGCTTAAGCTGACCTTCGGGGGCAGTTAAAAATATAATTTTAAAAACCCGGCCTTCTTTAAAACGAATGGAAATTTTACTGCTTTCGGCCCGGTTAAGCCCGATTATTGTGCTGTCTTCACGGGCATAATAAAGGGTTTGCCCGTTTCCGTTTACATCAATTTTCAACAGCTCATTATTGACCGCATACCCCACCATTTCTTTTCCTTTAATTTGGTCGAACCGGACAGAGTCGAGTTTTGAAATAATGAAGCTGTTATTTTGGAGATGCATTTCGTCTGGTGCATCGGTTTTTTGTTTCATGTTGATATAGTCGGCGCTCAACTGGTGGATACCGGACCAAATAACGGGATTGGTGTGTAGCTGAACAACAGAATCTTTGGTGAAATAGACCAGCGAATCGCATACCCCCTGTATATCGGAACGGTAAAAGCGGGCATTGTAATATGCTTTAACAATATTTTCATCCGGAATTGTATCGGGGATGGTCCGGAGTGTATCGGCATGGAGGTAAAGTGTATCGTTGTCGGAATACATCATGAAAAGTGCCGAGTCGGTTACGGTTGCAATTTCCATTTGCTCATTGTAGTTCAGTGTATTCCCGGTAACAATGCTGTTGTTTTCCATGTCGTGAATCCTTACATTTCCAAGTGCCCGTCCGTTTCCATCCGTTTCGTTGTACTTAATGTAGTTGGCGCTTAATTCCTGTGAATCGTTAAAAACCCGCGGATTTTTCAGTAGCTCTGCTTCTCCTGTTTTTGAATCGTACCACCCGTCTTCAGCATACAGTGTGTTGGATGAATCGCGAATTATTGTCGGCCCTGTAATAAAAATCCGGCCTGTTTCTGTATTGTAAATCAATGTGTCGCCCGATAGAGTATAATCATCGCTGTAAGCTTCCACATCGTTGTAAAAGTGTATCAGATCTTCATCGATAAAATATTTACCAATTAGGCTTGTCAGCACATTTGTGCTGTCCACAATTTTCCCGTAATCGTCGTAATAACCAATGTTTGTATAGAGGTTGTAATCCAGTGTATCGGAATAAAGTGTGGTCGATTTGTTTTTCAGGATAACATCACCGATGGCCTGCGCAAAACTGGCATCGCCGTTATAGTAAATTTTATTGGCATAGAGATCGAGTGTGTCGTTCTGGTTAATGTGCACATTCCCAAAAGCATCTACCCGGTTGGTTCCGGTGTAGGTGTATGCGCTGTCGGCCCACATCAGAACGTCTTTATGCCTGATTCTTACATTACCCACAAGTCGTTGTGCATTGGGTGCAATATTATCGTCGGCCTCAAGAAAATCAGCCTGTTCAATATCCACTCTTTTTTTTTCCTGTGCGGAAGAAAATAAAGATGTAACTACCCAAGCAAGCAGCAATAGGGCTTTTGCATTCAGAAGTAATTTTGGAATAATATAAAAAAGCCGTTTTGGCATTTACAGTAACTTCTCAATAATTTGTTCTACCGAAATGTTTTCGGCTTCAGCCTTGTAGTTTTTAATTATCCGGTGGCGTAAAATTGAAGGGGCAACAGCCTGCACATCTTCAATGTCGGGTGAATATTTTCCCCGGAGAGCAGCATGGGTTTTAGCGCCTACCACCAGGTATTGCGAAGCCCTTGGTCCGGCGCCCCATTTCAGGTACTGGTCCGAAACTTCCGCGGCCATTCCGTTTCCCGGGCGGGTTTTGGCAGCCAGGGTTACGGCGTAGTTCAGCACATTATCGTTTATCGGAATTTTTCGTATTAAATCCTGGTAATACAAGATTTCTTTGGCAGATATTACCGGTTTCAAATCGAAAGTTAAATTGGAGGTGGTATTTTTTACAATGGTAATTTCATCGTCGTATTTCGGGTAATCGAGCCAAACTGAAAACATGAAACGGTCGAGCTGGGCCTCGGGCAGGGGATAGGTTCCTTCCTGTTCGATGGGATTCTGGGTGGCCAGTACAAAAAACGGGCTTTCCAGTTCAAAACGTTGGCCGGCAGCTGTAATGGCCCTTTCCTGCATGGCTTCGAGCAGTGCCGATTGGGTCTTGGGCGGTGTCCTGTTAATCTCGTCGGCTAAAATAATGTTGGCAAACAAGGGCCCTTTAATAAATTTAAACTGCCGTTCTTTATCCAGGATTTCGGTGCCGATGATATCGGAAGGCATTAAATCGGGCGTGAACTGGATACGGCTGTAGTTGAGCCCGAGAATTTTTGCAATGGTTGTTACCATGAGTGTTTTGGCCAGCCCGGGAACCCCAATAAGCAGAACATGTCCGCGGCTGAACAGTGAAACCATCACCTGTGTAATGATTTCATCCTGACCGTAAATAACCCGTGTAATTTCTTTTTTTAATTCACTAAATTTATCGCGTAACCCATCGAGGGCTTCTACATCGTTTTTAAATTCCATCCGTTTGTTGTCCTTTTAATTCAATATTAAATTATTATTCCGCTATCCTACTTCATCCAGTTGTTGAATTCGAAATTGCAGTTGGCATAAGTTTCATCGATGCGAATGTAGGTTTCAGCCTGTTTTTCAGTAATCCATTCTTTTAAAACCCGTTCCTTTTTTTGTGCAAGAAACTGATTGGCCAGCTGCTGATAATCACTTTGCAGGTTGGCTTTATGCCCTTCTGTTTTGTCAATAAGTTTTACAATTTTGAAAACAGTTTGCCTGCTTTCAGGATCGATGGTTTCGAACGGATCAGAAATTTCGTTGATCTTTAAATTCGTAAGTATTTTACTCACATCACCATCCAGTTCTTCGACGGTAAATTTTGATGACATGGTATTGGGATTAATTGCAATTCCGCCGTTATTTCTGGTGTTTTTGTCAGAAGAAAACAGACGTGCTGCTTCGCTAAAAGGAATTTCCTCCTTGCGAATCATATTTGCAAGGCTGTCGAGGCGGCTAAAAGCCTGCTCTTTTGCTTCATCCGACACTTTGGGTTTCATGAGAATATGCCGTGTGTTCACTTTTCCGCCACGCTTGTCGATGAGCTGGATAATGTGGTAACCAAATTCAGTTTCAACAACATTGGAGACCTGGTTTTCGCGGAGGTTAAATGCCGCTGCTGCATAATTGGGAGCAAGTTCGGCACGGCCCTGGTAGCCAATTTCACCGCCATCGTTTGCCGAAGGCCCTTCGGAATACATCACGGCCATTGCTGCAAAGCTCGAACCCTCTTCAATGCGTTGTTTAAGCTGACGTAGCTCTGCCTTTACCCTGTTTTCTTCTTCCAGCGAAATTTCAGGCCGCATGGTTATTTGTGCGTACTCATACTGCGTGGGAATAACCGGAATTTCTTCTTCGGGCAGGTTGCGGTAGTAGGCTCGCACTTCTGAGGGAGTGGCTGTAACATCCTGAATAATTTTTTGCTGCATTTGCTGGCTCAGGATTTGGTTCCGGATAACTTCACGCATTTCGGCCCGAATGGAGGCAAGCGGTTTTTTAAAGTAGTTTTCTACTGCCTGTTCAGAACCAAAATAGGCAAGGTAGGTCTGGATTTGAGCATCCATCTGCTGGTTTACCTGGCTGGGGGTTACCGTAATGAGAGTATCCAGTTCGGCTTCGGCAACCAGCAGTTTATCTACCAGGAAATTTTCCAGTATTTCGCATTTCATGTCACCGTCAGATGTCATTCCCTGCGCCTGTTGGTCCATATACCTTTTTTCAATATCCGATTTCAGAATTATGTTGCCTCCCACAATTGCTACAATTTGATCGACTACTTTATCCTGTGCCGAAACAATTCCGCTCATCAGAACTGCAAGTAGGAAAATACTCCCTGCTTTTATTATTTTTTTAGTTGTCATCGCGTTCGCTTTTAAATATTTTAAATTTGTTGTTTTTAACTCCTTCTGAATATACATTGTTTTCAAGTTGCTTTAAAAAGTCAATTTTTCGCCGGTTAATTATCAGGTTTTTAATGTTTTCTTTTACATACTCAACGGGTGCCTGGTCGTTTTTGAGTTTGTAGTCGTATATAGTAACAAGGTAATAGTAATCGGAGTCGCTGCGTTCAATTATTTGGTTTCGTCGCAAAAACTGCTCCGGGTTTTCTACGGGCTCGGGGATGCTTTTGGTTAACAGCTGAAAATCGACCCATTGATCGATGAAAATGTCGAATCCTTTGGCATATTGCAGGCAATAATCGCGCAATTCAATAATCCCTTCAGTGCTGTTGTTTTGGCTCATTTCTTTGAGTTGGTCGGGGTTGGCCAAATCATTGGGGATTTTGATGTAAACACCTTTAACAATATTATTATTGAGGGTAAATTTGTCGGCATTTGCATCGTAATATTCCTGCACCTGCTGGTTGGTAACGGTAGTGTCCATCCGTTGGCTCATTATTGCATTTTTGTATTTATACAACATAAGCGACTTCCGGTACTCTTCCAATTGTTCCGAAACATCTTTTTGAGCAGTTGTCAGGTTTTCCTCTGCTTTTTGGAGCAGCAGTTCGCGCTTAACCCACTTGTTTATGTAGTCATCAGCCATTAAAATACTGTCCTCGCGTTCAGCCTCGGGTGGGATTACCGATGAAATTTCGGAGAGGTACAATTTATTGTCTCCCACTTCGGCAACAACTTTTTTCAGTTGCTCATCACCAGAATTACACCCCACTGAGAGCAGGATGATAAAAACCGGGAAGCCATATTTCAACAGCATTTTAAACATGCGGAACAGATTTTAACACTTTTTTATTCACTTTTATTTTATATTTTTTTCGCAGCTTTTTTAACCACTTTTTCTCCAGGTAATTTTGATAATCGGAAATATACAGTCCGCGAGCATCTTCAAGGGTTTTGGGCCCCGGAGGAATTTTGTTGCCGCGAATAAAAGTAAGCCCCGGATTAAAGCTGCTGGTTTTTTTGCCGTTCCAAACGAAATAATCAACCACATCATTGGTTCCTTCTTCCCACGCTCCTTCCTCTATTTCCACCTGTTTTTCTGATTTGTTTAGCAAATCTTCCACTTCGGTGGCAGTCATTCCGGCAGCAAAATATTTTTCGGCTTCTTGCCTTGTTTCCTGGTTTTTACAAGTTATTATAAGGCCTTTAAAACGCTCTCCCCATTGGTGTATTCCTTTATTTTTTTTATAGAATTTTTGAAGCCCGACAGTGTCTTTTGATGCAAAGCCCCAAATTTTTTTCTCCATAATATTGAAAAGCAAAATTCCGTCGTGATACTCTTTCATCAGGTACCGGAATTCAGGATGTTTCTCCTCCAGTTTCGAATCTTCCAGTTGTATTATTTCATGAGTAATCCAGTCGTTGTAATGGCCTAAATAGTTGCTGTTTTCAATGCCATTTTTTTTCAGAAAAGCATTAAGGTCGTTCAGGTGGAAGTCTTTATTGTCGATTGAAAAAAGCAGGAGATCTTCACTGGGATTTTCGTTTGTTTTCAGTTTTTCCAGATTGTCACTGTTTTCCTCAAAATTGTATTCTTCTTTTAGCTTTTCAACAAAAGTTTTTTGGCTGGAGTTGGACCGCGCAGGGTCTCTTCTAACCCTTTCTTCAATCTGCTCGCGTGCTTCTTCAAAAGATGGCACCGGGCGGTGATCCAATTTTTTTATGATATGAAAGCCAAAAGGGGTTTCAACCGGTGGTGTCATATCTCCGGTATTTTCGAGAGCGAAAGCAGGATTTGAAAATTCAGGAATCATCCGTCCGGCAGAAAACCAGGGCATTTCGCCGCCCTGCATTGCCGACCGTTTGTCGTCGGAGAGTTTGCGGGCCATTTCGGCAAAATCGGCACCGTTTTGCAATTCAGTGTAAATTGAATCGATCTCTTTTCTCAGCTCATTTTTGTCGAAGTTTACTTTGCCCTGCGGGAACATTTTCATGATGTGTGCCACTTTTATTTCACCCTTGTTGGGGCGTAAATCGTGCACTTTTATGAGGTGATAGCCAAATGATGAACGAACAGGTTCCGAAATTTCACCAACGGGGGTGCTGAAAGCTGCATTTTCGAAAGGAGCCACCATTTGGAATGCCGTGAAATAACCCAGTTGTCCGCCGTTGTTTGCCGCGCTCGGATCTTCCGAGTATTCAATTGCAGCCTCACTGAAAGGTTTTCCTGCAAGGATTTCTTCCCTGATTTTGTTTGCTTTTTCCAACACTTCCTGCTCCTTTTGGTAGGTTGCATTTTCCGGCACCTGCAATAAAATATGACTGGCATTTATTTCTTTGGTCATGCGGTTGTGCAGTTCCTTTATCAGCTTCTCATCATATTTCATGTCGGTTAAATAAGGGGCTGCAAGCTCTTTCCGGTAGCCGGCCAGTTCTGCTTTAAATGCAGCACTGGTATCCATTTTCAGGTTTTGCGCCTCAATAACCTTTAGTTTATAATCGATGAACATATCGAGGTATTCTTTTGGCGATTTTACCTCGGTTTCATCGTACAGGTTCTGGTTGTTTTTCCTGTAAATCTGCTCATATTCTGCTTTGCTGATTTCGGTGTCGCCAATAGTAAGCAGAATCTCTTCGTTCTGGCCCCGAACAAGACCGGAAAACAAGATTAATCCTGCTACCAGGAAAACAGTGTGTTTCATTTTTTCATTCATTTTAGAAACAACGCTTCAAACTCAATTTTTATATCCGGCTGATGTGAATTAACAGAGAAAACCCGGTACTCATTATTTTATCGGCTACTGTAATTTGGCGCTTCACGCGTTATAGAAACATCGTGCGGATGACTTTCCTGAACGCCGGCATTGGTAATTTTAGTGAACCTGGCATTTTGCAGCAGTTCAATATTACCTGCCCCGCAGTAGCCCATTCCTGCCCGCAGTCCGCCAATTAACTGGTACAGTACTTCATACAGTGTCCCTTTGTAGGGGACGCGGGCAGCAATACCTTCAGGGACCAGTTTTTTGATGTCTTCTTCCATATCCTGGAAATAGCGGTCCTTGGAACCTTTTTGCATGGCTTCAATAGAACCCATCCCGCGGTACGATTTAAATTTCCGTCCCTGGTAAAGAATGGTTTCACCCGGTGACTCTTCCACGCCGGCAAAAAGGCCGCCCGCCATTACCGAGTTGGCACCTGCCGCAATTGCTTTCACAATATCGCCTGAATAACGAATTCCGCCATCGGCAATTACCGGGATGTTGCTTCCTTTTATGGCTTTTGCCACACTATAGATAGCCGAAAGCTGCGGGATTCCAACACCTGCAATTACACGAGTGGTGCAAATGGAACCGGGACCTATTCCTACTTTTACGGCATCGGCACCTGCTTTCATGAGCGCAATAGCGCCTTCTTCCGTGCCGATATTACCGGCAATTATATCTTTTTCAGGATATTTGGCTTTTATCTTTTTCAAAAATTCAAGCACCCCTTTTGAATGCCCGTGGGCTGTATCGATAACCAGCGCGTCAACCTGGGCTTTTACCAGTTCATCAGCACGGTCCATTGTGTCCGAAGCCACCCCAATACCTGCAGCTACACGCAGGCGGCCTTTTTCATCTTTGCAGGCCAGCGGTTTGTCTTTTGCCTTGGTAATGTCTTTATAAGTAACCAGTCCAATCAGTTTGTTGTTTTTGTCAACCACCGGCAGTTTTTCAATTTTATACCGTTGCAGGATTTCCGCTGCTTTTTCCAGGTCGGTCGATTCGGTTGTTGAAATCAGTTTTTCCTGGGTCATCACCTCCTCGATCGGGCGGTCCATGTCTTTCTCAAATCGGAGGTCGCGGTTGGTGACAATGCCAACGAGGTGACCTTCGGCATCGACAACCGGGATGCCGCCAATTTTAAATTTGGACATAATATCCAGCGCATCTGCCACCTTTTTCTCGCGGGTAATGGTAATGGGATCATAAATCATCCCGTTTTCCGCCCGTTTTACAGTTGTTACCTGGTGAGCCTGGTCTTCAATATCCATGTTTTTGTGAATGACCC
The DNA here is from genome assembly GCF_055108615.1 of Tangfeifania sp. Taxonomy (NCBI): domain Bacteria; kingdom Pseudomonadati; phylum Bacteroidota; class Bacteroidia; order Marinilabiliales; family Prolixibacteraceae; genus Tangfeifania; species Tangfeifania sp. Next base: position 64,717 of record NZ_JBSQIC010000002.1, read on the forward strand.
CGATCCCCCCTTCGCGGGCAATGGCAATGGCCATTTTATGTTCGGTCACCGTATCCATGGCAGCCGTTACAATGGGTGCATTTATAATTATGTTTCGAGAGAAGTGAGAAGTGAGGTCCACGTTACGTGGCATAACCTCTGAGTAAGAGGGTAATAACAAAACATCATCGAAAGTTAACCCTTCATATGCTACTTTTTCAGAAAAAAACGACATGTGCTGCTCTTTTAATATTTTTATTAAAGCGCAAAACTACAAAAAATTAGGTTAGTACTATTGGTAAAAATTGTGATCGGTTTCGATTTGATTGATAAAAATTGTTAAAGCCGTTTGTGCGAAAGCGTTTATTTTTGGTGAAGAAATGTAAAAGCTCGTAAATGATTTCTTATTTTGTAACTGATGAACAAATTCAGGCAAATACTGGCACAATACTGGGGCTATTCTGAATTCAGGCCTTTGCAGCTTGATATTATTGAATCAGTGGCCTCGGGAAAAGATACACTTGGGTTGATGCCAACAGGCGGGGGTAAATCAATTACTTTCCAGGTGTATTCGCTGTCGGAAGAAGGTATTTGTATTGTTATTACCCCGCTCATTGCCCTTATGAAAGACCAGGTTCAGAACCTGCAAAAAAAAGGGATTAAGGCACTGAAAATACACAGCGGAATGTCGCCTTTCGAAATTAAAGTTACGCTCGACAACGCAGTTTGGGGCGATTACAAATTTCTTTATGTTTCGCCGGAGCGATTAAGTTCAGAGTTGTTCCGCGATCGGCTCCAAAAAATGAAAGTGAACCTGGTAACTATCGACGAAGCGCATTGCATTTCGCAGTGGGGGTACGATTTTAGGCCCAGTTACATGAATATTATCGGGCTGAGGGAAATTTTGCCCGGCGTAAAATTTCTGGCGCTCACAGCTACTGCCACACCAAAAGTAACTAAAGATATTCAGGAAAAGCTTGGTTTCAGCAAACCCAATGTGCTGAAGATGTCGTTCAGCCGCGAAAACCTGAGCTACCTCGTGCGGTTGCGCGAAAACAAACCGGGCTATTTGCTCGAAACTTTAAAAAAGGTGAAAGGCTCGGGCATTGTGTATTCCCGCAGCCGGAAGGGAACCCGCGAGTTGGCTGCTGAACTGAAAAAGCATGGTATTTCGGCCGATTACTATCATGCAGGGTTAAGCAACGCCGTTCGCAGTGAAAAACAGGATGAATGGCTTTCGGGAAAAACGAGGGTAATCGTTTCTACCAATGCTTTTGGGATGGGCATCGACAAACCCGATGTGCGGTTTGTGGTACATTACGATCCGCCCGATTCGCTGGAGGCCTACTTTCAGGAGGCCGGCAGGGCAGGGCGTGACGGTAAAAAAGCAGCTGCTGTGTTGTTGTTCAACAATGCGGATAAAACCAGGCTGAAAAAGCATGTAACAACTGCTTTTCCTGAGCCCGATGCCATAAAGAAAATTTACAATGCACTGTGTAATTATTTCCAGATTGCCGTTGGGTTTGGCAAAGGACAGGTTTACGAATTCAGCCTGCAGGGATTTGCGCAGGCTTATAAATTTCAGCAGGCGCAGGTTTATAACAGCCTGAAAATTTTGCAGCGCGAAGGGTACCTCGAATTTACCGAGGAAATTGACAGTCCTTCGCGTTTGTATTTCACGGTGTCGCGCGATGATTTGTATAAATTTCAGGTCGAAAACGCCTCACTCGATGGTTTCATTAAATTAGTCCTGCGTTCTTATACCGGGCTTTTTAGCGGATATGTTGCTGTTGATGAAGATTTGCTGGCCCGGCGTGCAGGCCTGAGCCAGGAGAAAGTTTATATGTTTTTGAAACATCTGCGCAAATCGAAAATCGTGGATTATGTACCACGTAGCCAAACGCCTTTTATCTATTTCAGCAAAGAGCGGATTTCGGTTGACCGGCTAAAAATAACCAGGGAAAACTACGATTACCGGAAGAAAGATTTTTTGAACCGCGTGGAAGCGGTTATTCACTATGCTACTTCGAACACCACCTGTCGTAGCCGTTTGTTGCTCGAATATTTTGGCGAAACCGACTCCAGCGACTGTGGCACCTGCGACGTTTGCCGGTCGTTGACAAACATGGAGCTGAGTTCGTTCGAATTTTCAGAAATCAGCAAACAGGTGAGGAAATTGCTGGAAACGCCCTGTGCTTACGAAACACTTCTGCTGAAACTAAAAGGCAACCGTGATAAAATGATGGAAGTGGTGAAATGGCTTACCGACAACGGGAAAATTGTTTTGCGGGTGGACAAAAAACTGGAATGGAAAGAAGATTAAGTTGTTTCCCGGCTAAATGTGCTTAGCGGTTTGATCCGCTTATAGCGTACAAAAAAAAGGAAATTGGAAGCACGAAGCGGGAAGAAATGAACAGTCGCAGTTGCTGATTTGGCTTAGATAAACGGGTTGACGATTTTCACATTGAATATTTTTGGGTTGTACAACAAATTAACCCAGATTTACCTGGTAGCTTGTACTTCGGCCCCCACCTGAAACCTGGAAAGCTTTAATTTCAGTAAGGTATTGAAGGTCTCTCGTGGCAGTGGCTTTCGATACTTTACCTATCCTGGCATATTTCCCGGCATTCATGCCTCCTTTGAATCCTTCTGGTCCTTCATTGAGCATCCTTTTTATTATTTTTAACTGGCGTTCATTTAGCTGATTTTTATACTTGTCGAAAAATTTAACTTTTTTGAGTGTGAAGTTTATTTCGTTTTCTGCATCGGTCTGAGCCAGCAACACGGTAGATGTAAAATATTTAATCCACGAGGTAATTTCGAGTGTACGTTGTGCTTTTTCCAATTCTGAATAATACATTTTTCGGTTGCTTTCAATTGCCTTGGAAAGACTTAATAAAACAGGGTGCCCCATTCCCTGCGAAAGTGCTTTTTCGGCAATGGCCCGGCCAATTCTGCCATTTCCGTCTTCAAAGGGATGAATTGATTCAAAGTATAAATGAGCGATTGCTGAACGTACAGGAGCTTTTTTGATTTCCTTTTTTCCTCCCGGCCCTGTTTCGTTAAACCATGTAATAAATTTTTTCATTTCGCCGGGCACTTTTTTCGCCGGGGGCACCTTAAAATGGACGTTAATTTTTCCCGGTCTGCCTGATATGATTTGCATCGGTTCATTTCCTGTCCGCCATTTTCCCGGATTAATATCGGCCCGGTAATTCATTAATAAAGCGTGCCAGTTGAATAGCTCTTTTTCAGTAAGGAGTTCATTAAAAGTACTTCTCATCTTAATCATTAATGCTCCCACGCCTTGTGCCCGTTTATCTTTAATTGGAATTTCGGAAGATAATCCCAGATTGTTTATAACTGATGACTTGACATCTTCCCTGTTTAAAAACTCACCCTCAATTGCTGATGTTTTTATTGCTTCTGAAACTATCATGTCAATCAGATTGTCCATTTGTATCTTTTCCGGGATTGCCTTTAACACACCACTCACAATACCTGATTTTTCTATGAATGCAAAAATTTCATTTTCAATCTCCTTTTCTGCAAAAGTGAAATGTGGCCATTCTTTTTGTTGCCAGTTATAAATTTTCATGAGTTGAATATTTATATTGTTCGGCTCAAATATAACAAAATGATGAGCCGAATAGAGTAGTTATTCGGCTCATTTTGATGTTTTCCTGAGAAATGAATTAAATTTATCGATTTCATCTTATTTTAGTTTCTCTCAGAATATCTCCGGTGGACAGATTTCCTTATCTATTTTGAAGTTTGGCAAGAATGCCTGATAGCTGGCTGAGAATTCATTCATTTACTCTTAAAAATCTTTGTTACTTTTGCAGCGTTTTTTCATTGGCAATTATTATGAGTGATAAAGAATTAAATCCGGTAGTTTATTCGAAAAACGTGGTGGAGTTTGTTACTGTGGCAAACGAATATTGCGGAACGGTTGAAAAAGTAAATGAACTGCCGGTGGAGGAAGGCCTGCAAAAATTGCAAAAGATGTTGCCGTTACTTTATTTAAAGGCGACTATGCTCCCCCAGGCTGAAAAAACGCTGGAGGACGAGCTGGAAAAATATGTAACAGAACTCGATTACAATTTGTTGCACCAGAAGTGGCTGCAGGCGCTGGGCGAATACGACAGCTTTTACGAAGTGTTCGACCCGAATATTCAGTTTGGCGACGAAACAGTAACGGCCAGTATTTCTGAAAGTTTGCTGGATATTTACCAGGATTTGAAAGATTTTTTAACGGCATACAGCCTTGGCGATGAAATGATTATGAACGATGCACTGGCCGATTGTGTTTATCATTTCGAAGATTCCTGGGGCCAGCGGCTGGTTAATGTATTACGTGCTGTTCACATGCTGGTTTACAGCAATGTGGATTTTGCAAAAGCACACAATGATGATGTACAACCCGGAACCGGCAGCCCCGAGTGGCTCGACAAATTTTGGGGAAACAATACTGAGGACGATAATAATGTTTAAAGAAAGTATAACAAAAGAAGAGCTGACCGATTTGCCATTGCGTTGGTTCGAAGGAAAAATTGTAGTGGTTGACAAGCCTGAACAGGTAAAAGGAATTGCCCGTTTGCTGGCTTCGTATCCGGTAATTGGGTTCGACACCGAAACCCGTCCGTCGTTTAAAAAAGGCAAAACAAATAAAGTGGCGCTGTTGCAGCTTTCCACTCCCGATCAGGCATTCTTGTTCAGGGTAAATAAAATTGGATTGCCAAAAGAAATTCGAAAAATTCTGGCCAATCCGGAAATCATTAAACCCGGCGTTGCCATTCGCGATGATATTAAGGGATTGAATGAAATTAACCATTTTGAACCCGGTGGTTTTATTGAATTGCAGGACTTTGCAAAAGAACTGGGAATTCAGAATTTCAGCCTGAAAAAGCTGGCGGCCATAACGTGCAATTTTCGCATTTCAAAATCGCAGCAACTTTCCAACTGGGAAGCAGATTCGCTTACCGATGCACAGCAGGTTTATGCCGCTACCGATGCCTGGGTTTCGCTGAAAATTTACGAGAACTTTGCAAATAATTAATCTCATGGCTGAAGGATTTACCAAAATTGTGCTGAAATCCGGTAAGGATCAATCGCTGAAACGTTTTCACCCCTGGGTGTTTTCAGGAGCCATTAAAAAAACGTACGGACCACTCAACGAAGGCGATTTGGTGGAGGTTTTTTCCAATAAAGATGAATTTCTTGGACTGGGGCATTACCAGATTGGTTCCATCACTGTGCGGGTTGTTTCCTTTGAAAAAACTGAACCCGACTACGAATTCTGGAAAACTAAAATTCAAAAGGCCTGGGATTACCGGAAATCACTTGGGTTTGACCAAAATGAAAAAACAAATGTTTTCCGGCTCATACATGCTGAAGGTGACGGATTGCCCGGATTAATTGTGGATTTTTACAACGGAATTGCCGTAATGCAAATGCACTCGGTGGGCATGTACCTGATTCGTGAAGAGCTGGCAAAAGCCCTGAAAGAAGTTTTGGGCGACCGGTTAAAAGCAGTTTACGATAAAAGTGCCAAAACTCTGCCCGACAAAGCTGCTATTGAACCGGAAGACGGATATTTAGTTGGTGAAAAATCCGAAAACGAAGTGTTGGAGTATGGTCTCAAATTTAATATCGATTGGGTAACCGGCCAGAAAACCGGTTTTTTTATCGACCAGCGTGAAAACCGGCTGTTGGTTCAAAAATATGCCGAAAACCGCGATGTACTGAACATGTTTGGTTACACCGGCGGGTTTTCCATTTATGCGATGCAGGGCGGGGCAAAAACAGTGCATTCGGTTGATGCATCGGCAAAAGCCATTGATTTAACCAACGAAAATGTGGCACTCAATTTTCCCGATGATCCGCGCCATGAATCTTTTACAGCCGACGCGTTTGAATATTTGAAAGATATTCAGGACAAATACGATTTAATCATTCTCGATCCACCGGCATTTGCCAAGCACCGCAGCTCAATGCACCAGGCTTTGCAGGGCTACAAACGAATTAATACACGGGCATTTGAGCAGATTCGCGGCGGGGGTATTTTGTTTACCTTTTCCTGCTCACAAGTGATTTCGAAAGACCGGTTTCGCGAGGCGGTATTTACTGCAGCAGCCATTTCGGGCCGTACCGTTCGTATTCTCCACCAGTTAACGCAGCCATACGATCATCCGGTAAATATTTACCACCCTGAAGGGGAATACCTTAAAGGATTGGTTTTATACATTGAGTGAAAATTGAGATTTTGGTTAGCTTTTACTTCAATGCCACATTTACTATATTTGTGTAAAAATAATTGATGATATCAGCAGATAAAATAGAGGAAATAAAGCAAAAGATTGTAAATAATTTCAATCCAAAACAAATTTTGCTTATTGGTTCCTATGCATCCGGAAATCAAAACCCTGATAGTGATTTGGATTTATTAATCATAAAAGATTCAGGTTTGCCACGCCACCGCCGAACTTTCAGTATTCGTAAAACACTTATTGGAAATGGAGTTCCGATGGATATTTTGGTTTACACCCCTGATGAGTTTGAATCAGAAAAGAATGAAAAATATTCATTTGTAAATACGGCATTAAAAAATGCCCGGCTTTTGTATGACCAAAGCAAATAACCGAATAGTTGCGGCCTGGATTGAAAAAGGGGATCATGATTTGGGATCTGCCAAAGTAATTTTTCAGTACATTCCTGAGTATTTTAGAGCCTTCATAATACAGCAAATTGAGCTTCAGTAATTTTTTATTCCAATCAAAATTATATTTTTGAAGCGTATTAAAAATTGTGATAATGACAACAGACCAGAGACTTGCTGATAAATACAATTCCGAATTTACTGATCAGGATATTATTCAAAAAATAGAACAACTCACTGTAAATCATCCAGGTAAAGTGATTTTTACCACCAGCTTTGGGTATGAAGATCAGGTGATTACCGACATGATTTTCAGGAACGATTTACCGGTGAAAGTCATCACCCTCGATACCGGCCGCATGTTTGAAGAAACCTACAAGGTTTTTCGGAGTACACTTGAGCGTTACGGGAAACCCATAGAAGTTTACTTCCCACCAACCGACAAAGTGGAAAAGCTGTTGAATGAAAAAGGCCCTTTCAGTTTTTATGAATCCATTGAAAACCGCAAGGAATGTTGTTTCATCCGCAAGGTAATTCCCCTGAAACGGGCGCTGGAAGGAAATGAAATCTGGATTACCGGGCTTCGTGCATCACAATCGGAAAACCGCAGCAATTTGCATGAATTTGAATGGGACGAAGGCAACCAAAAAGTTAAGTTCAACCCGTTAATAAACTGGAGCCTCGATGAGGTAAAAGATTACGTGAAAAAGAATAATGTTCCTTACAATGTGCTTCACGACAAAGGCTTTGTAAGCATTGGTTGCGAGCCTTGTACCCGCGCCATTAAACCCGGCGAAGACTTCCGCGCCGGCCGCTGGTGGTGGGAGAAAAATTCAGGAAAGGAATGCGGTTTGCACGAAAGCGAATAGCTTAGTATTACATTTACCTGTTTTTCATGGTTTATTGCCGGATATCAAAAATATCAGCGTTTGTGAACCCAATTTTCTGTTCACTACCTGTCAATCTAATTTGAAAAATTCTACTTTATTCTGTATTTTCAGATTTTTATTGCATAACGAATAAAAACTAAAAATGAAAGACTGGAAAGTAATTTATAACGATTGGATACCTGAACAACAACCCTTGCGTGAAGCGTTATGTACCCTGGGAAACGGATATTTTGCCACCCGCGGTGCGGCCGAAGAAGCCGATGCCGGCGGACCACATTATCCCGGAACCTACCTTGCCTGCGGTTTTAACCGGCTCACGTCAGAAGTTGCAGGGCGAAAAGTGGAAAACGAAGATTTGGTAAACTGGCCCAACTGGCTGAGCCTGAAGTTCAGGATTGAAGGAGGGGAGTGGTTCAGTCTCGGTGATGTAGAAATAAAAGATTACCGATGCGAAGTGGATTTAAAAAAAGGGATTTTGCTGCGCACCGTTCATTTTACGGATGCCAAAGGTCGCGAAACGCTCCTCGAGACCCGGCGGCTGGTGCACATGAAATATCCGCACCTGGCAGCCATCGAATGGAACCTGACACCACAAAACTGGTCGGGAAATGTTGAAGTAAAATCAGCGCTCGACGGTACAGTAACCAATTCGGGAGTCGCTCGCTACAGCGATCTCGAAGGTGAGCACCTGCAACCGATTGAAACACGGCAGGTAAATAATGACAGCATGTTGCTGGTAGTGCAGACGAAACAGTCGAAAATTAGAATGGCACAAGCTGCACGTACCCGGTTTTTTGAAAGCGAAAATCAGCTGGACCCCGCAAACGAAAGTATTGAAGAGGAAGGTTATATCGGTCAAATTTTCAAACTGAAATGCAGGGAAAAGCAAACCTTGCGGACAGAAAAAATCGTTTCACTTTATACTTCGCGCGATCATGCCATTAGCGAACCTGCTCTTGAAGCCGAAACAACCGTGGGGGATGCAGGAAATTTTGCAAGTCTCCTGAAAAGCCATGAAAAAACCTGGGAGCAGTTGTGGTTCCGGTGCGACCTGGAACTGGAAGAAGGCGATTACACGCAGATGATTCTCCGGTTGCACATTTTTCATATTTTGCAAACGGCATCTGTCAATACCATCGATCTGGACGTGGGCATTCCCGCCCGCGGATGGCATGGCGAAGCCTATCGCGGCCATATTTTCTGGGATGAGCTGTTTGTTTTTCCCTTCCTGAATTTACAACTGCCCGAACTGGCCCGGTCGCTGTTGATGTACCGGTATCGTCGATTGCCCGAAGCGCGGCGTGCGGCGCGAAATGCCGGTTTCAAAGGGGCAATGTTCCCGTGGCAAAGTGGCAGCAACGGCCGCGAGGAGAGCCAGGAGCTCCACCTGAACCCACAGTCGGGTAAATGGGATAAAGACAATACGTACCTGCAGCGACACGTGGGGGCAGCCATTGCATACAATATTCATCAGTATTTTGAAGCCACGCACGACCTGGAGTTTATGTCGTTTTACGGGGCAGAAATGTTGCTCGAAATTGCCCGCTTCTGGTCAAGTTTAGCAACCTGGAATGATGACCGCGGGCGTTATGAAATACATGGAGTTGTGGGGCCCGATGAGTTCCACACTCAATATCCCGATTCAGATAAACCCGGGTTGAATAACAATGCCTATACCAACGTAATGGCTGTTTGGGTGCTCCGCCGCGCCTGCCAAATGATTGGCGAACTCTCGGAAACGCGGAAACTGGAACTTTTCGATGAGCTGGAGATTAGCGATGCTGAACTGGAGCGCTGGAAAGAGATTACCCGTAAAATGTACATCCCTTTTAATGAAAACGGGATAATAAGTCAGTTTGAAGGATATGACGAACTGGAAGAAATTGACTGGGATAAATACCGTAAAAAATACGATGATGTACAGCGAATGGATCGAATCCTGAAAGCGGAAGGCGACACACCCAACCGCTACAAAGTGGGCAAACAGGCCGATGTGCTTATGCTTTTTTACCTCTTTTCGGGGGAGCAACTCAAAGAAATTTTTAACCGGCTGGAATACGATTTTGAACCTTCTGCCATTCCACGCAACGTAAACTATTATTTGAAACGGAGCTCGCACGGCTCAACGCTCAGTCGCCTGGTTTATTCCTGGGTGGTTTCACGTTCCGACCGCGAACGCTCGTGGAAAGCGTTTCAGGAATCGTTGAAAAGTGATTTTGAGGACATCCAGGGAGGCACAACTTCGGAAGGAATTCACCTGGGAGCCATGGCCGGAACGGTAGATATTGTGCAGCGATGTTACACCGGCCTCGAAATTCGCGATGGGGTCCTCTGGATCAACCCGCGGCTGCCGCGTGAACTTCAGTCGCTGAAAATGCGGATTCGTTACCGGGGCCACTGGATTCATTTCCTATTCAACCATAAAATTGTTGAAGTTACATTCGAAGCAGGCTGGTCGCCCAAGGTGGAAATCGGCTTCCGGGGAAAAGTGTACACATTTGGCGAAGGCGATCGGAAAACTTTTTCGCTGTAACTGATTCTTTATGGAAATCACCTAACCACCGCATTAAAAAATTAACCTGTCCCGGAATCTAAAAGTTTTGCAACAATGTAAATTTTTCTCCATGAATAGAATGGCAAAACAATTGTTATTTTTGCGCGGTGAATTGAAAAATATTAGTTGCAGATTTGCAGGCTGAATTGGTTTGTTTAAGCCTGCCTTGGGTTTTTAATATGGTATCTGATAAAAAAATTTGGGATGATTTCAGGAAGGGCGGGAAATCCGCTCTTTCTCACATTTATTATCAGCATATCCAAATGCTTTTTCGTTACGGAAAAAAATTTACCCAAGACGATGATTTGATAAAAGACACGATTCAGGATTTGTTTATCGACCTAATCCGCACACGAAACAACCTTGGAGAAACCGATAATATCACTTTTTACCTGATGGTTTCATTCCGCCGCAAACTGGTTAAAAATCTGAAAAAGGTGAAACTCAATTCCGATCCTGTGGAGGAAGATGAGTTGACCACAGAAATTGTTTATTCAGCCGAAGAGGAATTGATAAACAAAGAAAACCTCACCCAAAGGGAAGAAAAAGTAAGAAAAGCTTTGGCCGGGATTACGCCTAAACAGCGTGAAATCCTTTACTATAAATTTTCCTGCGAGTTTGACTATGAGCAGATTTGCGAAATTATGGAATTGCAATACGATTCGGCCCGGAAACAGGTTTCACGTGCGCTCAAAGTAATGAAAAAAGCGTTGTTGGATTCCGGGATTTTTCTGTTCTTGTCAGCGTTATTTTTTTAAAAAACCACAAAATTTTTGTCCACATTATCCTTTAATCCGACTTTTTAAAATAACCGATGATAATTAACCGGTTATTCATAGGATTAGTTTAGTTTGAAAAAAGCGTTCCATAAAGCGATAGGAGCGCTTTTTTATTTTTTTTATTAAAAAATGTGAAATTTTTTGTCCACATTTTTCAATTGGGTATCTTTTTAAATAATAGTTAAGAACCAATAAACTGAATGGAATCAAAATTCGCGGAATACAGCACTGAACAACTCCTGGAAGAAAAATCCTTCATTGAATGGGTATTGTGGGGTAAACACAACAAGGAATGGGATAAATTTCTTGCTGACTATCCCGAAATTCATCTCCAGGTAAAAAATGCACGTGAAATAATACTTCTCCTTCAGGATGATTATGAATTAATGGATGAAGATTCTGTTCTGAAATTATGGAAAAGTATTGACAGTTTCGACAAGCTTCACAAACAAAAAATTAAAAAACTTACCATCAGAAGAAGGCTAAGCTGGGCTGCTTCAGTTTTGTTAATCGTTTCCCTCGGAACATTTGGTTTCCTGTACTTTAATGATTCCTGGCAAAATTACCGATTTGCCTCGTCAGAAATTACCGAAAGTGATGAATCACGCATGATGCTTTCCAATGGAGAAGAAATTGCCCTCAAAAAAGATAACTCTACCATTGCAATGGATGAGGTTGCAGAGCAGGTAATTGTAAACGACAGCATTATCGATTTATCCAAAAAAATGGATGCCGGTAAACCTGAGGCCAAAATGAACGAAGTGGTTATTCCTTACGGGAAAAAATCGGAATTGCTGCTGGCCGATGGCACTAAAGTATGGCTCAATGCCGGCAGCCGCCTGGCCTTCCCAACAAAATTCACAGGTAAAAAACGCGAAATATTTCTGGAAGGTGAAGCCTGTTTTCAGGTGGCACACAACAGCGAAAAGCCATTTGTAGTTAATGCGGGCGGCCTCGATATTAAAGTGCTGGGTACAAATTTTAATGTTTCGGCTTACCCCACAGAAAAAACGGTTGAAACAGTGCTTGTTGAAGGAAGTGTTGCAGTCAGCCGCTCGAAAGCAATAAAACTGGGAAAAAACGAAACGATACTGAAACCGAACCAGAAAGCAAGTTTCGACAAAGAAAATAATGAAGTGACTTTAACCGATGAGCCCGATGTTGATTTGTATATAGCCTGGACCTATGGCTGGCTCAGGTACGAAAGAGAAAGCCTGGAGTCGGTTTTGCGAAAAGTGGAACGATACTATAATGTGGAGATTGAATTACCGGCAGATTACCCGAGGGACGATAAAATTTCAGGAAAACTCGATTTGGAAAATTCGCTGGCAACAGTTATGGGGTTTTTATCTGATGCATCGGGTTTTAATTATCGCATAGCAGGCAATAAAGTATTAATTGATGAACGACTGGATAAATTACCAACACGATAGAATTTAATAACATAGAAAACCGGAAGGTTCTGATTGCCCTGTAAGATTGATTGGCATCGCCTTACAGGACCAACCTGCCGGTTTTTATTTAAAAAAACAATAAATGTTTAATCTAAACTCTTTAAAAGTATGAAGAAAAAGCGAAAATTGTGGTACTTCTCGAGGGGAAGTTTATCAAAAATTTTACTAAAAATGAAATTAATGACTTTCCTGGTGTTGCTGGGATTGGTTGGATCTGCTGCCGACAGCTATTCACAGGCGGCAAAATTCAACCTGAAAATGAGTAATGCAACTGTGCTGGAGGTATTTCAGCAAATTGAGGAAAACAGTGAGTTTATTTTGTTGTATAACGAAAAGTGGGTAGATGTGAACCGCCGCGTTGATGTTCAGGTAGAAAACGAATCGGTTAAGGAAGTTTTAGACCAGACTTTTAAAGGAACTCAAAATGTCTATAAAATTTATGACAGGCAGATTGTTGTTTTAAAAGATGATAAAGCGGAAATTCCGGTTGATGTTCAAAACCAAATAAATGAAGACCGGAATTTAAACTCGGGGGTTGCCCAGCAGCAAAAAACTGTGGCGGGTGTAATTACCGATGAATCAGGGCATCCGCTTCCGGGAGTGACCGTACTTGAAAAAGGAACAGCCAACGGAACAGTAACCAATACCGACGGTGAATATTCATTGAGTATTTCTGAAAGTACTGATACACTTCAGTTCTCGTTTATTGGTATGCAAACCATGATTGTACCGGTAGATGACCGGACTGTTATCAATATTGTAATGCAGCAGGAAACCGAAGGGTTGGAAGAAGTTGTTGTAATTGGTTACGGTACACAGCGGAAAGGAAGTGTTATCGGTTCGGTTGACCGCATTGAAACCGAGCAGTTGAAACAGCCAACACGTACCATCAGTACTTCGCTGGCCGGACGTTTGGCAGGTGTTGTTTCGGTACAGGGTTCGGGCGAGCCGGGTTACGATGGTGCCGATTTCTGGATTAGGGGTGTGAATACCTTTACCGGAAATACCAGCCCACTCATTTTGGTTGACGGTGTGGAAGAGCTTATGCAAAGCTTTGCATAAGCTCTTTTATGCAGAGTATATCGTTATGCAAAGTAATTTAAGAAAAGCGGTATAACTCTCTATTAATCAACTATCGCTTTGCATAAACACTACGCATAAAATTATTGCTTATTATAGTCGGGTGGTAATATTGCCGCAGAACTAATAAGCAATATCAATGAAACAAAATCAAATGATCACAGAGTTAATTGAGGCTTGCACCGGCTATTTTGAACAAAACTGCTACACAAAACACAGGATAGAACGATACAAGTCCATGTGGAGGAATGGGATATGTCATTACATGGAGGCCAATGGTATCACCATTTACAATCGTAGTATCGGAGAAGAGTTTATCCATACCCGGATCTCTTCAAGTGTAACACCTGCTGAGCGGGATTTGATGCGCAGCGTGAATGTGTTAACTGAGATGCAGGAAACGGGTAAGGTATCTAAGAAAACGATACACCCGATAATCAGGGAACTAAAAGGGCCTATTGGGAAAGCAATAGAAGAATTGCTGGTACACTTGCATGAACTCCGTCGAAATCAAACCACCATCAACGACCATCTTCTGTATCTTTACCGGTTTAAGCAGTATCTGGCTGGCCAGGAAATCATCTTACCCAAAGAGATTAGAGAAGAGCATATTCTCGGATTTGTATCCATCCAGACAAACAATAACATCAACGTGGTATCCTCCCTGAGAGTGTTCTTCCGCTACCTGTATGAAGAAAGATTGTTAAAAACAGACCTTTCATATGTGCTGGCACACTACAAATGGGTTAAGCGGGAGAAGCTTCCGTCTGTTTACACGGCAGAAGAAGTGAAACGGATAGAGTCTTCGGTAAATCGTTCCAGTGCAGTAGGTAAACGCGATTATGCTGTACTGCTACTTGCCACAAGGTTAGGGCTTCGTGCCTCTGACATTGCCTGCCTGTCATTTGCCAATCTGGACTGGGAAAACAGCCGGATTACCCTGAAACAATACAAAACCGGCAAAGAAACTGAACTTCCCTTACTTACAGAGATTGGCGAAGCGATTATCAATTACCTGAAGTTTGGACGTGGCCGGTCAGATTCCCGGAATGTATTTCTTTCTGCGCGTGCCCCGTACCGATCGATGACAGGAGTAGCGGTTTCCACTGCAGTCAGACAAATTATCGATGCTTCAGGTGTACCCATTGGACAGCGCAGACATGGCCCTCACGCCATGCGTCACAGCCTGGCCAGCCGGTTGCTGGAGCATAGCGTATCCCTGCCGGTCATATCGGAGTCATTGGGTCACAAGAAAACAGAAAGCACAATGGCCTACATGCGTATTGACATGAAAGCACTCCGCCAATGTGCTTTGGATGTTCCAATGGTTGATGCGTCATTTTACAGGCAGAAAGGAGGGGTGTTTTATGAGTGAATCTTTTAATTACAACAGCATATATGCCCCATCCTTCAGCAGTTTTATTAAAATGAAACAGGACTTGGGAATAAACGTTTTACGGACAAAATGGATACTTCTTGAGTTTGACAAGTTTTTTGTCGGCGTGGGTGCCCAGGATCTTTATATCACGGCAACATCGATTGATCAGTGGCGTAAAACCCGCATCAATGACGGGCAGCGTACTATATACACGAAGTATTCTGTCTGGTCACAGTTTTGTAAATACATGTGTCATCTCGGCCATGAGTGTTATATTCCCAGGCTCCCTAAAGCCATAAGCAAAAACTGCTTTACACCTTATATCTTTTCTCACAGACAGATAGCGGATATTTTTCAGGCTTGTGATTCCCTGCGATTACAGGATAAACACATGTCGACGATTCTGTTTATCATGCCAGTTGTTGTTCGTTTAATGTATGGAACCGGAATCCGTGTAAGTGAAGCCTTGTCTATTAAAAATGAGGATATTGATTTTGAGCGACAGTGCATTATTCTGCGCAAAACAAAAAACGGAGAACAACGGCTTGCCCCATTATCAGATACATTACAGAAAGTTCTTGAAGAGTACCTGGCAAACAGAAACAGGATGCCAATCCCGAAAGTGAGTGATCCCAAGGGGTATTTCTTTGTCTCTCCATGCGGAACTTTCTGTCGTGCTGCAAGTGTCTATTGGTGGTTCCGGAAGGTTCTATCAAAATGTGGAATCCAACATGTTGGCAATCATCAGGGACCCTATGTACATAGTATCCGCCACACCTTTGCCGTACATTCGCTAATGAAAATGGTGAAGGCCGGCTATGACCTTTATTATACATTGCCAATTCTGTCCACTTATATGGGGCACAAATCCGTCGGTGCAACAGAGCAGTATGTCAGGTTAACCGAAGAGATGTACCCGGAATTGTTGAATGATGAGAGGAAGTTATGCGCTTATGTTTTTCCAAAAATTAAAATTACAGAGAAAGATGGAAACAACTGATTTTGCAAAACACCTGACAAACTTCTTTACCAAATACCTGGCCGGGGAACGTGGGGCCAGTCCGAATACCATTTGTTCTTACAGGGATACTTTCGTTCAACTGATCAGTTTTATGAAAAAGGTAAAAGGGGTGGAGGCACACAATCTGAAACTGGATTTACTGACAAAAGAAACCGTTATTGATTTTCTTGGATGGCTACAGAAAGAACGAAAATGCAGCAGTGCCACCCGCAATTACAGGCTTGCTGCTATCCATTCTTTTTTCTGTTACCTGCAATATGAATGTCCCGAACGAATTTATCAGTGGCAGAAAGTACTTTCCATAAAAGTGCAGAAACACCAGAAGAAAAATATTAACTACCTGACCCTGGATGGGATAAAGTTGATTTTCGATCAGATTGATCCCGCAACTGCAAAGGGACGACGCAACCTGGCAATGTTTGCCATGATGTATGACAGCGCTGCAAGGGTACAGGAACTTATCGATCTTAACCCATCCTCTGTCAGGCTTGAAACTCCTTACATCGTTAAGTTAATCGGTAAAGGAAGAAAAGCACGTATTGTTCCCTTGCAGGACGAACAGGTTGTCCTGCTAAAAGCATACATGCAGGAGAATAGGTTATTGGAACCACACGATAATCAGCATCCGCTATTCTTCAACTGTTGGGGTAAAAAACTGACAAGATCGGGTGTTAACTATATCCTGAAAAATTATGCGGATATGGCCAGGAAAATTAATCCGGCACTTATCCCCGAAAAAATCAGCTGCCATATACTGAGGCACTCCAAATCGATGCATTTGCTTCAGGCAGGCGTAAACCTGGTTTATATCCGGGATATATTGGGACACGTATCGATTCAAACAACTGAAGTCTACGCCAGGGCTGATTCCAAACAAAAACGTGAGGCCCTTGAAAAAGCTTACGTGAATGTGATTCCTGAAACGGATCAAGAAAAGTCATGGGAAAAAGACAGTTCTTTGTTAAAATGGCTCAAAGCATTGAACAAATAAAGATATGATTATGCAAAGTGGTACTGTAAAGTATGGATTGTAATTAATTGATATGCAGACAACCTTTTTGTATCGCTTTGCATAATGATATACTCCGCATAAAACGTAACCTCGATAATGTGGACCCGGAAGAAATTACCGACTTCACCATTTTGAAAGATGCAACCGCCACTGCTGTTTACGGTGTGCGCGGTGCAAACGGTGTGGTACTTATTACCACCAAAAAAGGATCGATTGGCGAACCGGTCATTAACCTGCGAATGGAAAACAGCTTTTCCGACCCGCTGGAATTACCCGATTTTGTTGACGGTGCCACATACATGACCATGCAAAATGAAGCCCTTGGAAATAACGGGAAAAACCCGCTGTACTCCGGGGAAGCAATTCAACGTACCAAGAGCGGCTTTGATCCCAATTACTACCCCGATGTTAACTGGCTCGACGAGTTGATCGACCACTGGTCGCCAACCCAGCGCGTTACACTTAACGTGTCGGGCGGTAGCGAAAAAGTACGCTACTTCGTTTCTGGGGCTTTCTTAAACCAGAGTGGTATGTGGAAAAGTTTTGGAGGCACAAGCTATAACAACAATGTGAATGTGAAGCGTTACAATTTCCGCGCAAACGTTGATATGAACATCACCTCAACTACAATTCTGGGAGTTAATATTGCTGCTATTCTCGAAGACAGAAACTACCCTGGCGAATCATCAGGAACAATTTTTAGCTGGGTACTTCAAACCCCGCCAACCTGGTTTCCAATGACTTATCCTGACGAATCAAAAGTTCCGGGGTATCCCTTCGGCATGGCCCGAAACCCTTACCAGTTGCTGGCCCGTTCGGGTTTTTCAACCGAAAATCATTCAACGGTTCAGTCCAATTTCAATATTTCACAGGAGCTCGATTTTATTACCGAAGGCTTGTCGGCAAGAGGATTATTTGCCTTCGACTCCTACACATCGGCAAATATTACCCGTGCGATGCGGCCAAGGCCATATTTGATTATCCCTTATGGATTTGACGAGGAAGGGAATCCTATTTTGCAAAACGAAGAAGGGGAATACAATTACCAGGATCAGGAGCCAAACAGCACCAGCTACCACGACTACCTCACCCGTGACGTTGATGCACCATACACCGACCGTTCGTTATACATTGAGGCTACACTCAACTACAACCGCAGGTTTGGCCAGCACGATGTTGGAGGATTGCTGCTTTATAACCAAAGCGACAAGACTTTTCCCTCATTGGGTGGAATTTACGAATCGGTTCCACAACGTCACCAGGGGCTAACCGGAAGGGTAAACTATGCATTTAACCAAAAATATTTTGGTGAATTCAACTTCGGTTACAACGGTTCCGAAAACTTTGCCCCGGGAAAACGCTATGGTTTCTTCCCGTCAGCAGCTGTTGGCTGGGTTCCAACCGAAGAATCGTTCATGGACTTCATGAAACCGGCCATCGATTACATGAAAATCAGGCTCTCGCATGGTTATGTGGGTAACGACGGGCTGAATTCTCGTTTTGTTTACCTGACAAGAGTTGAAGGTACCAGCACCAATGTTGGTTTTGGTACCAATAACGGTTACGGTTACGGGGCAGGTTCGGGTATTAACATTACCTATTATGGTAACCCCGATGCTACCTGGGAACGGGCTGCAAAAACCGACCTTGGCCTCGAGGTACATTTTCTCGATAATTTTGTGCTCCAGGCAGATGGCTTTTACGAAAAAAGGGACAACATCTGGGTTCAGCTTTCACGCGTCCCCGATATCTTTGGATTTAGTACAAAACCTTATGCCAATGCCGGCGAAATGGAAAATAAAGGTGTGGATGCTTTCCTGGAATATTCCAAACCCATAAACGATGATTTAAGTATAAACTTTAAAGGAACATTTACCTTCTCGCAGAATAAAATTTTGGCCAACGGCGAAGAAAAGAAAAAATACGAATACCAGTCGGCTATTGGCCAGCCCTACGGACGCCAAATGGGTTACATTGCCGAAGGCCTTTTTGTTGACCAGGCTGAAATTAACAACAGTCCCAGCCAAGTGAGTATAGGTGGTGAAAGTAAACCTGGTGACATAAAATATAAAGATGTGAACGATGACGGTGTTGTTGACCAGTTTGACCGCGTTTACATGGGGTATCCTACAATTCCGGAAATGACTTACGGTTTTGGTTCGAATATTTTCTTTAAAGACTTCGACTTCTCTGTACTGTTCCAGGGAGCAGCAAGGGTTTCGTTTTTTGCCAATCCGAAAGCATTTCCTGAAGAAGACCGCGGTAATGTACTTACGGTTATTGCAGACAGTTACTGGAGCAAAGAAACGCAGGATCTGGATGCTGAATTCCCACGTTTGGGAATTGGTCAGCAAACAAAAAACTATACCAATTCCAGCTGGTGGCTGCGTAACGGAAGTTACCTGCGTCTGAAACAAATCGAATTAGGTTACTCCCTGCCAAAACTGGTGCTGGGAAAATACAATATCGACAATGCACGTATTTATGTGAATGGTTTAAATCTGTTTACCTATTCACCTTTTAAATGGTGGGATCCCGAATCAAAAAGTTCGACCGGAATGTATTATCCCATCCAGAAAGTTATTAATGCAGGTGTTGAAATTAAATTTTAAGAACTATGAAGTTATTTAGAAAAAATATCACAAAAATTACCGCTCTGTTTACCCTGCTTTTTGTTTGGGGAAGCTGTTCCGACTATTTGGATCAGGTGCCGGAAGAAAAACTGAGCGAGGCCAACCTGTTTGAGTCGAAAGACGACGTTATTAAGGTGCTCACACAGGCTTATTCATATCATTATTCAACAATTGAATTTAATGATAACCCGGGATTGGCTGCCGACGAAGCCGATTTTAACTGGAGTAACTATGCACCCCATTATAAAGATAACGGGCAGTACAGCCAGTCTTCACCAATTTATAACCACTGGGGAAATTTTTACAAACAAATTCGTACCATCCAGTACTTTTTGGCCAGGCTCGACGAATGCCAGGATGAAAAGCTGACCGATGATGAACGCAGCTGGTGGAGAGGAGAGGCTTATTTTCTGGAAGCGTATTACTATTTTTTACTGTTACAGGAATATGGCCCGGTGCCAATTATCGATCAGGTTTACGACGGTAATGCCATGACCGAAATTATGAATGAAGGTGTTCCACGTTCCAGCTTCGATGAATGTGTGACTTATATTGATGATTTGCTTGTAAAAGCAATCGATCACCTCGACCTGTTTTACACCACCTCATCTACCGAACGTGCCGGACGCGCAAGCCAGGCTTCGGCATGGTTCCTGCGCTCAAGGCTGTGGCTGTATGCTGCCAGTCCGCTCTATAACGGAATGACTGCTCCCGATGGCCAAAGCTATCAGCACCTCATGCCACAGGATGACGAGGGGAACAACCTGATAAATATCACTTTCAGTAATGAAAAGTGGAAAAAAGCCATGGATATTACCGCAGAAGCTATTCAGGTGTGTAACTCAGCTGATCGGGGACTTTACAAACCCGGCGTTACAAGCAGTGTGGAAAATGGTTACGAAGCCTATTGGAATGTATTTAACTATGCACGTGGTGGTCATCCGAGTACTGAGAATGTGTTTTACAAACAAAACTTTTCAACCGGTAGTATAAGGACACATTCACTGCCAATTTCCTGGAGCGGATACACCGGAGTTTGCCCGACAATAGAACATGTAAATGAATATTTCATGGCCAACGGGTTAATGCCCGAAGATGATGAAGGATACCAGGAAGCCGAAGGTTTCGAAACGTATGAAAAAAGTGGAAATACCATTCGCTTATACAAAAAGTACATGAAACGTGATCCACGGTTTTATACCAACATTCTGTTCCCGGGACAATACTCGTATGCCGTACTGGGTAACGAAGAAGAAAGTTTTGATACCCGCTGGGCATTCAATACTACTTCAAACTGGACTGACTATATCTGGTTCCGTCCCTTCTTTGAGGGACCCGACGGTTATGCAAGCAAAACCGGCCGCGACTTTTCAACCACCGGTATGCTGGCAATTAAGTTTGTTGGGAAAACCGATAATAAAACCAGTAAAGGTGATTATGCGGTTAATATTTTCAGGTATGCTGAGTTGCTCCTGAATTATACCGAAGCTGCTTTCGAGTACTACGCCAATTCAGGTTCAAATCCTGCCAGCCAGGAAGAAGTATTTACTTACTGGGATGAACTGCGCGAACGCGTTCAGGTTCCTGATGTTCGTTCAGCTTATGCTGAAGCCGGGATTCCGCTCACCACTGAAAAACTCAGGGAATTGATTCACCGCGAACGCTATGTGGAACTTGCTTTCGAAGGGCATCGCTATTTCGATAACCGCAGGTGGCTCGTTGCTGAAAAAGAAGGTGGAGACAAGCATGGTTTCGATATTTATAAAAACGAAGGTGAAGGATTCTGGAATGACGATTACGTTTTTGAAACCCGTGTGTGGGACGATAAAATGTACTTTATGCCAATTCCGCAAGCCGAAATTGACAAAAACCCGAGGTTAACCCAGAATGCTTTATGGGGGGCAGAATAATTATTTTTTTGAATTTAAAGATTTTATAAAATGAATAGACTAGTATATTTTACAGGAATTGTACTAATGTTATTTTTAGCTGCCTGCGAAAAAGATGACAGCACCGGCATTCCGCCCGATCCGGTTTCTGATGTGGAAGTTAACGCGGGCTACGGCGAGGTAATGCTTACATGGACCAATCCTTCCACCGAAGGGTTCTACTACGTGGATATAAATTTTACCGACTCAAAAGGGACTGAACGCAGCGAGAAGGTCAGCCGCTATGCCAGCGGTGATACCATTCCCGGTTTTGCAGATACCAATACTTACGATTTTACCTTAACAGCTTACAATTATTCCGGTCAGCCTTCTGACCCGGTAAATGTTTCGGTGAATCCGCTCCAGCCTCCGTTTTCAATTGTCAGCAGTACCATTGACATGATTCCCGATTTTGGCGGGGCCATTGTTTCATGGGAAAACGAAACCGGAAAACCGGTGTCGGTAAAAGTAACCTACAAAGGAAATGAGGGAGAAAAAACTTCATCCACATTCTCGTCTGAAGAAGATGGGAAAGGTTACATTTCCGGCCTCAATGCCAATGAACGCACTTTTGATGTAGTGGTCACCGATGAATCGGGCAATACTTCTGAAGTTCAGAGTTTTGTTATCACTCCTTTGGCCGAAGAGGTAATCGACAAATCCCAATGGTCGGTTGTTGATTTCAGTACCGAAGAGCCCAATGAAGGCGGAAATCCAAACGGACTGGTCAGGGCAGCTTTCGATGGTGATTATTCCACCTACTGGCATACCCAGTGGGCAGGCGGCTCGCCGGGATACCCGCATTATTTTGTAATTGATATGGGGCAGGAAGTAACTATCAGTCGTTTCGAAACAGTACGCCGACTGGGCGACAGCAGGGGACAAACACAAATTCAGTTCCTTACCAGCCTTGATGGCGAAAACTGGGAAGACTTTGGTTTACTTGAAGTTGACAGCTCAACCGACGATCCGCAAAGTTACCGGTTGACCTCGAATCCAAAAGCCAGGTATTTCAAATACGTGGCCACCGAAGGCCCCAATTTCTTTGCATTCCTGGGTGAAATTACCGTTTACGGTTCACTCGAATAGCGATGAGGTTAGTTTAGTTAGTTAAATAATAGAGTTGTTAATTGACAACTTATTATCTTGAAAGCCGGTTCCATTTTTATAATGCGAACCGGCTTTCACGTATCGACACTTGGTACAGGCGAAGGCTCAGGATGGTAATATGGAAACAATGAAACCGTACGTATGGTGGTGTGAGAGGTCGGAAAATAAAATAGGAGGAAAACTATTTTATTTTCTTCCTACTCGATTTATGGAGTCAATCATCCTGCGAATGATTATTGGGGAAGTGTTAAACTAAAATTTTGTAAATTTGAAATACTGAATAAGCTTAAAGCACTGCCCCAGGTCCCCCTTCGGGCCTGTCCCTATGGGAGGATATAGGGGGTCAGGGGGCAGAGGTCGGGAGCTAAGTAAGAAAGCAACTATGGAATTAACGGAACAAGTTTATACGCGCTACGAACATTTGAAGGAATTTTGCCGGATGAACTGGGAAGAGGCTGAAATGCAGCGGCTGGATGAGGCTTTCCGGTTTGCCGGTGAAATTATTGGCGATAAGCGGTTTGCCACCGGTGAATATATTCTGAACCACTCGCTGGACGTGGCTGTAATTATTGCCGAAGAAATCGGCCTCGAGCCTGATTCGGTTATTACCGGTCTGCTGCATAATATTATGTATGCCGGCCTCGATAAAAAAGTTGACCGGAAAGATATTGAATCGCGGTTTGGCCAGATGGTTTATACTATTCTCAACGGAATGGCAAAAATTAATGCCCTTGGTACCGACACCGTTGAACTGCATGCTGAAAATTACAGGAAACTGCTGCTGGCACTGGCTGGCGATGTGCGCGTTATCCTGATAAAAACAGCCGACCGGCTTCAGGTAATGCGCAACCTCCATATTTATGATGTTAGCTCCCAAATCCGGCTTGCAAATGAAACATCCCACCTGTATGCACCTCTGGCTCACCGGTTGGGATTATATGCCATCAATTCAGAGTTGCAGGATTTGTTTCTGAAATGCCGGAACCCGGAGGGGTATAAGTATGTTGTTGACCGATTGAAAGAAACCGAAAGTGAACGTGCCGGTTTCGTGGCCGAATTTGTTAAACCGGTGGAGAAAACGCTGCAGGAGCGCGGGTTTAACTTTTCCATGAAAGCCCGAACCAAGTCGATTTATTCTATATGGAATAAAATGCAGAAAAAAAAGGTTTCGTTCGATGAAGTAATGGATTTGTTCGCAATCCGGATTATTCTCGATTCGAAACCTGAAAACGAAAAGACCGATTGCTGGACTGTTTATTCGATTGTAACGGAGCAATACCAGGCCAACCCCGAGCGGCTGCGCGACTGGATTACCATTCCGAAATCGAACGGTTATGAATCGCTGCACGCCACAGTGATGGGGCCAAAGGGGCGCTGGGTTGAAGTACAGATTCGCACCAAACGGATGGACGAGGTTGCCGAAAAAGGCCTGGCCGCCCACTGGCGTTACAAAGGCGGAAAAGACAGCTCTGAACTCGATTCGTGGCTGGCCGGAATTCGCGAAATTCTGGAAAATCCTTCGTTGAACGTGGTGGATTTTATCGACCATTTCAGTACCAATATTTACAGTGACGAAACATTTGTTTTTACCCCAAAAGGCGATCTGAAGAAAATGCCATCGGGTTCTACTCTGCTCGATTTTGCCTATGAAATTCATTCACATCTGGGCGATAAATGCGTGGGGGGAAAGGTGAACGGGCGGAAGGTTACCCTGAGATACAAGTTGAAAAACGGCGATTTGGTCTCCATCGACACTTCCAACAATCAGAAACCCAAAATGGACTGGCTTGAATTTTTGATTACCACCAAAGCCAAAAGCCGCGTTAAAGCAAGTTTGAACGAGGAGCAGAAAATTCAGGCCGAGCAGGGGCGCGAAATGTTGCTGCGAAAGTTTAAAAACTGGAAACTCGATTTGAACGATGAAGCCATTCGGATAATTCTGAAAAAGTACGGTTTTAAGCTTGCCAACGATTTTTACTGCGCACTGGCCGAAGGAAAAATTGACCCGCTGGAGGTTAAATCGATTATCACTGAAAAGCCGGAAGTAGAATCAACCCGGCGCAAGGTGGAAGATTTGCTTCCCAAAAAAGAGTTGCAGGATTTAACTTTCGACGGGGGAGAAGACTATTTAATCATCGACAACCACCTGGAGAATGTAAATTATAAACTGGCACGCTGTTGCAACCCGGTTTTTGGCGATTCCATTTTTGGGTTTGTAACCATTAACCAGGGGATAAAAATTCACCGCAACAGTTGCCCCAATGCACCGCAGCTGAAAGAGCGTTTCCCTTACCGTGTGATTAAAGCCAGGTGGAAAAACACCGAAAGCCCCGGGGCGTTTATTACAACCCTTTACCTCTCGGGTACCGACGAAAGAGGAATTGTTTCAGAAATTTCGCATATTATTGCAAAAGATACGGGAGCTCAGCTGCGCTCCATAAATATTGGCTCCGACAAGGGAAAATTTGAAGGGATCCTGAAAATATCGGTTTATAACCTCGATCACCTCGAGTTTTTGCTCCATAAAATGAGAAAAGTAAAAGGAATTACTTCAGTTACAAGAGGCGAAAAATGAAGATATTAATAGCACCAAATTCGATGAAGGGAAGCCTGGATGCCTTTGAATTTGCCGATACGGTTGAAAAAGCTTTTCAGGATTGTTCCCCTGAATTTTCTCTCCGAAAAGTCCCTGTAGCCGATGGGGGCGATTTAACAGGGGAGGTTTTGGGCAGGGCAATGCATGCCCAAAAAATTACCACAACAGTTGATGATCCACTGGGAAGAAAAATTCAGTCGGGTTATGCCATCTCGGGCAAAACAGCCATAATTGAAATGGCTGCTGCGTCGGGGTTGAAACATTTATCTCCTGAAGAACTGAATCCAATGAAAACTTTATCTTTTGGCACCGGGCAGCTCATTGCAGATGCAATTGAAAAGGGTTGTACTGAAATTTTGCTCGGGGTGGGGGGAAGCGCCACTGTTGATGGCGGTTTGGGAATGCTTGAAGCCCTCGGTTTCAGGTTTTTCGACAACCAAAACAATTTGCTTCACGGCAACGGAGAGAATCTGCAAAAAATTGACCGGATTGAAAAACCTGCTGCTTTTTTGAACCATGTCTCGGTGAAAATTATCAGCGATGTAAATAATCCCTTGCTGGGAAAAAATGGCGCTTCCACTGTTTTTGGCCCGCAAAAAGGAGCAACTCCGCGAATAGTTCAGCAACTGGAAGACGGTTTAAAAAACTGGTGTGCAATTCTTGAAAAAAAAAGCGGCAAAAAACTGTCATCGCTCAAAGGTGGCGGTGCAGCCGGTGGAATAGCTTTATCGCTGGTTGCTTTTTCGGATGCTGAAATTGTACCGGGTGCTGATTTCATTTTGAAGAAATTAAATTTTGAGAATCATGTAAAATGGGCCGACTGCGTAATTACCGGCGAAGGAAAAATTGATGCACAAACACTAAACGACAAAGCGCCCGCTGTTGTGGCCATGCTGGCACACCAAAACGGTAAGCCTGTATTTGCAATTGCCGGCAGTGTTGAAAAGGAGGCTTCAGAAGCATTCAACGGAGTTTTCAGTTTTTTAAACCAACCATTATCATTGGAAAACTCCATGAAATACAGCAGGGAACTGCTCTACAATTTTTCATTCGAACTGGCGAAACTGATAGCCTCAATTCAAAAAAAATAGCGTGGAATTCTCCCATTAATTTGTTTTTTTTGAAAGGGAACCTTTGGTTTTTGCAAATGTTTATTAGTTAGTTTTTTAAAGTTTTGATTTAAGTGGTTTTGCAGTGCCGTTTTTAAACGTGGCAGGGTATTTGAATTACTACGAATATGGAAATTCGGTGAATTATTCAAAAAAAATATTTATAGGTTTTTTGACCATTATTATTATTTTTGGAACCTCTCTTACGAAAAAGTTAAAAATAGTTTAAGAAATAGTTTAAAATTAAAAATCAAGAAAGATGAAAAATGTAGTTTTATTAACACTGGCCGTATTATTTTCGGTAGTAACTTTTGGGCAGGATGCAGCCGAAAAAATCAACCAGGCCAACGAGGCCATGCAGGCAGAAGACTATGCCACGGCATTTAAGCTTTACGATGAGGCAATGAAAAACCTGGGTGATGTTCAGGTGGATTCAACAATTAATTACAACATTGCCATAGCAGCTTACCGTGCAGGAAATATGGATGGCGCGCTGGAATATTTCCAAAAAGCTATTAATGTTGGAGTGAACCTCGAGAATAGTTACGAGTACATGGCCAGAATTTACAATGATAAAGAAGATTATGCCAAGTCAGTTGAAAGCTATGAAAACGCAATAGCAGTTGCCGACGGCGATACCGAATCAATGGTATTTAATGCAGCCATAGCCGCTTACCGTGGGGATATGCTCGATAAGGCAGTTGAGCTTTTCGGACAAAGCGTTGAAAACGGTTACCGCGGCGAAACGGCATTGTATTACAAAGCCGTAGCCCTGAGGAAAAAAGGCGATAATGCAGCGTATAAGGCTACATTGGAAGAAGGCGTTAAAAAATTCCCCGGAGATGATAAAATTTCATCAGCCCTTGCCAATGTGTATGTTTCAGAAGGAAATGAATTATACAAAAAAGGTGTAGCCATTTTAAATGCTGCCAATCAAAAAATTAAGGATGGCAGTTTGAAAACTACCGACGATGCTTACAACGCAGAAGTGAAAAAAGCACAGGTTGAATTCCGTGCTGCCGTTGAAGTATTGGAAAAGGCCAAAGAGCTGGATGCTTCAAATGAGAATGCTCAGAAATTGATTGACGCTTGTTCTGCGGTTCTTTAACAGTGCATTAAAATTAAAATCCACAAGACAGCCGTGTGCATTTAATGTACACGGCTGTCTTGTTTTAGCCTGAGTTTAGCCGGATAAAAAGTCAATTAATACCGATTAGAAATTAAATTGAGCCTTTAGTTCGCATGCTCCCAAAGTCTCTTTAATTTTCTATCGGCATTAACCATTGTAATTTCAGCGTTTCGCTTAAGGCTCATTTTGAAAAACAATTGGTATAACACCTGATAGTTGAATGCTTAACTTTACTATTTTTGACAAAAAAAGTGTGTAATGAAGATAGATATTGAACAACCGGAACAGGACGAACTAAAAGAAGAAGGTGTTTTCTTATGGCCAATATGGGAACATGAGGAAGATAAGTTTGAGTGGTATTACGAAAAAACTGAAAAGTGCTATATCCTCGAAGGTGAAGCAACAATTGTTTCAGAGTTTGAATCGAAAACAATAAAAGCCGGCGATTTTGTGACTTTCCCTGCCGGTCTCGAATGCGTGTGGGATATTCATTCTTTCGTTCGAAAACATTATACTTTCGAATAAACGTTGTTTGATAAACAATAAAAAAACTGCTTTGTTTTTCTTTACAGTCATTGACTAATTTTATAGAAAACAATGGATAATTTTTCTTCAGTAGGAAACCAGGAACAGGAAGCAATTGACGACCTATACCAAACATACCTCGAAAACCCTGAATCGCTTGACGAAAGTTGGAGACATTTTTTTTCCGGTTTTGAACTGGCCAAAAAACATTACCCGGCAAAACCCGGTGAAACTATTACCGGAAATATTGATAAGGAATTTGCCATTCTGAATTTAATTCATGGCTACCGCCAACGTGGTCATTTGTTCACAAAAACCAACCCGGTACGAACACGTCGGCAATATTCACCAACGCTCGAGATAGAAAATTTTGGGCTGGAGAAAAGTGACCTTGAACGAACATTTCAGGCAGGTAATAATATTGGGATTGGCCGCGCAAAACTGAAAGATATTGTCGAACACCTGGAAGCTACCTATTGCCACTCAATTGGGGTTGAATATGTTTACATGCGCAAACCCGAAGTAGTGGTGTGGCTGAAAGAGCGGATGGAAAGCACCCGTAATTCCCAGGATTTTAACCCTGAAGAAAAGAAACATATTTTTTATCATCTGAAACTGGCTGTTGGTTTTGAGAGCTTTATTCATAAAAAGTTTGTAGGGCAGAAACGGTTTTCGCTCGAAGGGGCCGAATCACTGATTCCGGCACTTGATGCGGTTATTGAACGTGGTGCAGAGCTGGGAATCGATGAGTTTGTTATTGGAATGTCTCACCGCGGCCGGCTTAATGTGCTGGCCAATATTCTTGAAAAACCTTACGAGAATATTTTTAAAGAATTTTACGGGAAAAAGTATGAAGATGATATTCTTCAAGGTGATGTGAAGTATCATTTGGGCTACGAAAATGAGGTAATGACCGATTTTGGCAAAAAAGTGAAGCTGAAACTAATGCCCAATCCGTCGCACCTTGAAGCTGTGGGGCCAATTGTGCAGGGAATGGTGCGTTCCCGCATCGACTCGGTTTATAAAAAAGATTTTGATAAAGCTGCAGGTATTGTAATTCATGGCGATGCAGCAATTGCAGCCCAGGGCGTGGTTTACGAAACCATCCAGATGTCGCAGCTGGACGGGTACAAAACCGGTGGTACCATTCATTTGGTCATAAACAACCAGGTGGGGTTTACAACTCCCTACCTCGACGGGCGTTCCAGTACCTATTGCACCGATGTGGCCAAAGTTACCCGTTCCCCTGTTTTTCATGTGAACGGCGATGATGTGGAGTCACTGATTTTCACGATTAAACTGGCCATGGAGTTTCGCCAGAAGTTTAACAGCGATGTTTTTATCGATATCCTTTGTTACCGCAAATACGGACATAACGAAGGAGATGAACCCCGTTTCACTCAGCCCATGCTGTATAAAGCCATTACCAGGCACCCTAACCCGAGGGATATTTATTCCGAAAAACTGGATAAACTCGGCGTAATGACGCTTGAAGAAAGCAGAAAAGAGATCAGGGAATTTGATAAATTTCTGGATGAAAAATACAGCGAATCGGAAAAAATTGAAAAGCTGAAAATTCGCAAGTTTCTCATACGGGAGTACGAATCTTATGAGATGCCCCCAAAATCCATGTTCGACCAAACGGTTGATACACGGGTAAAAAAAGATTTACTGGTTAAAATAGCCGAAAAAATTAATACCCTGCCCGGGGATTTGACCTTTTTCAAAAAGGTGAACCGCATTGTTTCCGACCGGAAAATGATGATTCATGACGATAACCTGGACTGGGCAATGGGCGAATTGCTGGCTTACGGAACACTTTTAAACGAAGGCCATCCGGTTCGCATTTCCGGCCAGGATTCTGAACGGGGAACATTTGCCCACCGGCATGCTTCGTTTGTGGTGGAAGGAACCGATGAAAAATATTTTCCGCTTAAACATGTTTCGAAAAAACAGGCACCATTCCACATATTTAACTCCCTGCTTTCAGAATATGCAGTTATGGGGTTTGAATACGGGTATGCCCTGGCGCAACCCAACGGATTAACAATTTGGGAAGCCCAGTTTGGTGATTTCAGCAACGAAGCCCAGGTGGTAATTGACCAGTATATTACTTCTGCTTTCGAGAAATGGGGGTTAATGAATAACCTCGTGCTCTTTCTCCCGCATGGCTACGAAGGCCAGGGCCCTGAGCATTCGAGTGCCCGTATGGAGCGATTTCTCGAGCTGGCAGCCAACAATAATATCCAGGTAGTGGTGCCCACTACCCCGGCAAATGTTTTTCATTTGTTGCGCCGGCAGGTAAAAATGAAAATGCGGCTTCCTCTTGTTGTTTTTACTCCCAAAAGTTTATTGCGCCATCCGCAGGCCGTTTCCAAAGTTGAAGACCTGGCAAACGGCATGTTTCAGGAAGTTATCGATGATTCTACTGCTCACCCCGAAAAAGTTCAAAGAGTGGTGTTTACCACCGGGCGGCTTTATTACGATTTGTTAAAACATAAGATGGGAAAAGGTATTTCAGATACTGCCATTGTACGTGTTGAGCAGGTTTATCCGATCCCGAATAAACAGATAAACGAAATTTTAAAACGTTACAATACGGCTGATTTGATTTGGGCGCAGGATGAACCTGAAAATATGGGTGCCTGGCCGATGATAAACCGTAAATTGCACAGCCTTGGCTTTAAACTGGTAGCCCGGCCCGAGAGTGCAAGCCCTGCTGTGGGCCTGATGGAAATACACAGGCAGAGCCTGGATGAAATTCTGGTAGCAATTTTTCAAAAAGAAAAAGTTGTTGCCTCTTAATTGATTTTTCAGATAATTGACAAAAAAATCTATACGATGATAGTAGATGTAAAAGTTCCCAGTCCGGGAGAATCAATAACCGAAGTTGAAATTGGCAGTTGGCTTGTTGAAAACGGAACTGTGGTTGAAAAAGATCAGGAAATTGCTGAAGTAGAATCGGATAAAGCTACCCTGACTATTGTTGCCAGCGATTCGGGAAAAATTGAGTTGAAAGCTGAAGAAGGAGAAACTGTGGAGGTAGGAGCAGTGGTGTGTACCATCGATAACAGCGTGGCACCGGAAACTAAGCAAGAAGGGAAAGCTGAGAAATCGGATTCCGGGAAAGAATATAAAAAGGAAGAAGTAAAACCGGAACCGGAGAAAAAAGATGCTGAACCCGTTCAGGGAAAAAAGGAAGCCCCCAAAGAAGAAACATCAGCCGAAACGGATAAGGTAAAAGTAACTCCGGTAGCTAAAGAGCTGATGAAAGAACATGGTCTGTCGGTTGACGATGTGATAAAAGGACTGAAACGTTTGGGCAAAAATGAGGTGGAAGCAGCCATGAATGCACCGGCTGGAGTTCCTCAAGCTGTTGCTCCCAAAAAAGAAGCTTCGCGCGAGGTGGAGCGTAACCGGATGTCGTCTCTGCGGAGGAAGCTCAGTGAACGGCTGGTTTCGGTGAAAAATGAAACGGCCATGCTCACCACTTTCAACGAGGTGGACATGAAACCGGTGATGGATTTGCGTGAAAAATACCAAAATCAGTTTGTGGAAAAGCATGGATTTAAGGTTGGTTTCATGTCGTTTTTCACCAAAGCAGCAGCGCTCGCCATGGATTTTCACCCTATGGTGAATGCCCAAATGGATGGCGACGAAATTGTTTCGCCGCAGTTTGTGGATGTGGGCATTGCGGTTTCAACGCCCAAAGGTTTGATGGTGCCAATTGTACGAAATGCTGAAAGTAAATCGATTCCGCAAATCGAGCTGGAAATAAAAGAGCTGGCAGGAAAAGCCCGCAACAAAAAAATATCGGTAGATGAACTGACCGGCGGAACGTTTACCATTACCAACGGCGGCGTTTTTGGCTCGCTGCTTTCCACACCCATCATAAATCCTCCGCAGTCGGCAATTCTGGGGATGCACAACATTCAGGAACGCCCGGTGGCCATCGACGGACAGGTGGTTATCCGCCCCATGATGTACATTGCACTGTCGTACGATCATCGAATTATCGATGGAAAAGATTCTGTTGGCTTCCTGGTGAAGGTCAAAGAATTTCTGGAGAATCCGGAACGGCTTTTCACAGGCGGACAGGATGCCGCAAAACTGTTGCTTGAGATTTGATAAAAAAAAGAGAACCGTTCTCTTCAAAAAGAACGGTTCTATCCCGAACTAATACATTTCCTGCTAAACCCGTACATCATCCACTTCTATTAGTACGAAATATTTCCA
>NZ_JBSQIC010000003.1:0-118428 GCF_055108615.1 Tangfeifania sp.
GTCAATCATCGTTAAAACGGCAATTTATATTGTGATTCATCGGCTTTCCGGCGTTTTTCCTCTGCCTCTTCCTTCTCCTTCTGTTTCTGCTGTTCCTTTGTTTCTTTTTTTTCCTGCAATAATTTACTTTCCCTGTTAGTTTTCGGATGCTGGCCAGTCTCCTCAATTTTCTTTTTTTCCTCCCAAGCTTCCATCAATTTTTGTTTGTATTCCAACAACGTTTTTTCCCGCTGTGCGGCAAATTCCGGATCTATCTTTTTAATCTCATCAATATCTGCAATCAGCTTATCAATTGTCCGGAAATGCTTCTCCTCTTCGGTTAATATTTTAATTCTGGTTAACCCTGTAAGCTCATAAATATTTACCCATTTGTCTTCAACCCAAACCGACAGGTTGGGGTTAAGGCAATAGTAGCCCCGTTCGACCCGCAGGAACAAACCGTTATTGTATGGGTTATTGCTGTCTATTTCATTTTTGGCCAAAAGCGATGAGATGTAATTTCGTTTTTTGCGGTAGTCAGGCATAATATCTTCAGGATACGGGGAAATAACTTTCTCCAAATCAGCAGCTTTCACACCCTTTTCCTCCCAATGGCCCCTGCTGTTGTTAATAATTGCATCCTGCAAGGCCATAAAAATATTTAACAGGAAATATTCCATCTTTCTGTTCGGGATTTTCACCATCCTGTCGGCTACTTTAATCCTGACAGAATTGGTAAGTATCCGCGAAAAAATATCTTCCAGTTTGGTAATCGACTGAGGCGAAAAATATAATTTGTTAATGGCAACCCGGAAAGGGTTTCTTCCGTTATTATCCATCACATCTGTATCGGCATTTTGATTCAGCAAAAAATTGAGGATTTTTATACTTCCGTTTTCAGCCGCTGCCAGCAAAGGTGTAAGGTTGAACTGATCGCGGTAATTAACGCCATATTTCCTAATTTCCTGCTCAACTCCCTTTACATTGTCGTTATTGTAGTTGCTGTAGTATTTTCGGTTAATGGTATTGCGTTCGTATTCGGGGTGTTCTGCTCTTTTGTATTTTAGCCCGGCCAGCCTGGAAATGCTGTCGTGGTCGTTATACAGCAAGGCATACATAAACAACAGGTCTTTTGCTTTTTTATTGTAAATCTCAGGGTCTAACGCATTCTCTTTCAGCTTACCAAGGCTTTCGTGGGTAATCGGTTCCCAGTCGGGCTTTTTCAGTTCGAGTATATTCTTTTTAATATCGTCGGCCTGTTCTTTTTTCCCCTGCATTTCAAGCTTACGTGCCTCTTCGTTCCATTCTTCCAAAGATGAAACTTCTTCTTTGATGTTTATTTTTTCTTTTGTTTCGACAAGCCCGAGAAGGGATAAAATAGTATGTTTTGAAGATGATTCGAGAATATAAAGGTTTTTAACAGACCGGGTTATACCCACGTACAACGAATTAATATAAAATTTGTATGCATCGAGCGATTTGTCGGCCTTATCTTTCCCCCGCGAAAAATCCATATCGTCATTTTCAAGGTCTTTTGTCGAAACACCCTGTGCTATTTCGTTAAACTCGCGGCTGTAGTTGCTTATAAAATTTAGGAGTATAATGTTTTCATATTCAAGGCCTTTCGCTTCCTGGACAGAAAAAAGCAGCGGGGTTTTGAATACCTTCCGGGCAGCGGCCTTTTCTTCGCGGTTCATTACCAGTAAGGCATATTTTGTAGAGCGCATTGTACTGTCGTTGAGTTGTTTACGTCTGGCTTCCGAGTCAATGTAATAATTTACCAGGCCCCTGTTTTCTTTTAATGGTTCCACCAGAAAATTACTCTCCCGGTCGATAGAGCCAAAACGGGCATTTTTTATCTTCAGCAGTTTGTTGGCAATAGTAGTGACCTCGGCTGAGTTCCGGTAATTGGTACGCAAAACACTGATTTTGCTTTCGGCAATGTCGTGCTTGTAAAACATTGTTTTTACGTTTGTCCACGAAAAAAAGTTGGGGTGGACAACCTGGTTCGAATCGCCGCACAGGATAAAATTGCCGGGGGTTTTTAATGATTGCAGCACAAGGTATAACTGGATATTTGTAAAATCCTGCACTTCATCGATAACAATAAAGTCATATTTCGGATGGCAGTATTGTAGCCAGTTAAACGACACAATGTTCAAATCGTAAAAACCATTATCGTTTAAAAATTCTGTATATTTAATAAATACTTCATAAACTTTTTCACGCTCGCTTTTCAGGAAAATGGATTGTTTCACCCCCAGTTGAAGGTACTCATCTTTACTTAGAAAAGGTTTGGAAATATCGAGGCCCGTTATTACCCCTTTAAATTCTTCAAACAGTTTGTATGTATCTTTAATCCCGAAGGAATGTTTCCGGGGTTGCAACCAGTCGTTAAAATCTTTGAAGTCCACCTCTTTCCCGGTAGTAATTTTTAGCGTTTCGAGAAATTCCCGGAAGCTGAGGAAATCGACATTCTGCTTTTCGTTGATGTAGTTGCCGGAGTAGTAAAGCATTGATGAATTATCAACCAGGAATGGTGAAAGGGTAACATACAATACATCGCCTTTCAGTTGTTTTATTTTTTCGAGCGTAAGCACCGTTTTACCGCTGCCTGCCGACCCAACGATAACTACCGGCGGCTTAACGGTAAAAATATTTTGCTGTATATTGTCGAAAGAGAGCGCCTTGTTGAGCAAATGAAACCGGTTGCTATGTGGGTTTACATAGTTCAGTTCAACGATATCTTCCCCGGGAACCTGTGCTTCATTTACCGATTCCCTTAATTTGCTTTCGTCAATTTTTGCCCCCCTCAGGAACCGTGATTTTTCATAGTTATGGTTGTAAATAACTTCCAGCAATAAAATGTAGGTTTGATTATTGTATCTCGCAAATTTAAAAAGTAACCGGTTTTCATAATCGAGTTTTGCCCGGTAAAAATCCCTCCCGGGTAATTTTTTAATTTCTGCGGAATTGAAATCATTGTTTTCAAGAAATTCAACTGTTTTGCTGAACTGTTTTTTCACCTTTGAATAATCTATATCGTTAAGGTACAGTATATTCATAAAAAAAATCAATTTTAAAAAATGGAAAATATTAGCATTCAGCGTGCAATTTAGCAATAACTTTTATTTAATGCATTGCAAGTGATTGCTTTGTGAATCGAAAACAGAAAAGGTTAAAAACACGATACTTCAGGGTTCAATTTTAGGATTATTTCCCCGGTTGCCTGCATCTTGTTAACCAGATCTTCAATTAGGTTTCGTAATTAAAACATTTGTTTAAATTACCTATTCTTCCAATCCCTTCCAGTTCGATTATTTTCCTGAATCCATTTTTTTGCGAGGTAAAAATCGCAATAAAAAAGCCTAATAATTCCACGAGCAAGAAGGTTCTTGTAGGTATTTTATTCCATTCCAACCAGCCGTTTAAAACACAAAACTAATCACTATATTTGTATTCAATAAATTGAACGAAAATGAATGAGATCATATTTATTGTGAAAGAATCACCTGAGGGGGGTTATGAAGGAAGGGCCCTGGGGTATTCCATTTTTGTAGAAGGAGATACTTACGAAGAGATTAAAGAAAACATTCGGGACGCAATTCATTGCCATTTTGATGAGGATTCCCCAAAGATTATCCGGATACATTTTACAAAAGAAGAAGTTTTTGCGGCATGAAGAAAATCCCACGGGATATTACTGGTTATGAATTAATCAAAATAATCGGAAAATTCGGTTATCAAATTACCCGGCAATCAGGAAGCCACATTCCGACTTACAACAAAAGAGAACGGAATTCATCATGTTACGATACCATACCATAAGCCTCTGAGAATCGGGACTCTTTCCAATATTTTGTCGGATATTGCCGACCATTTTCAATTATCGAAAAAGGAACTTTTAGAAAAGCTGTTTTAAATCAAAAGTATTCATTATACTTGCTTTACAACTTTGAATTCAGATTCATGAAAAAACAGATATACCGATGCAAATAAAAGAGGTCGTTTCCGCGCAAAAAGAGAAGTTGCAAACCATACTCAGCCCACAGGAACAGGCGTTGGGCGAAATCATTTTCAACAACGGGCAGTGCCAGGTGCTGGCGCAGTCGGTATCGCGTTTCGAACTGATTGTGGCTGACGAGCGGGAAAATGAAATTGCCGAATATACCCTCAATATTGAATTGCCGGAAGAGGATAGCGATGAAGCAGCGTCCGGCGCAATTTTTCCACATTGTGGCAAAGACCCGGTTGAATGGGACAAGTACGCGTATGCCTGCCTGTTGCAGGTGGAAAACGAAACGCAACTGCTTAACCCAAAAGAACATTTGGAGCATAAAAAATATACCCGCCAGGGAATGATCAAGCGGGTGCTGGCCGAGCGGCGACAAAAAGCGGATAAAGCTGAATACCGTATCAAATGGGCCGGTAATATTTACGGCGACCACATCCTGACTAATGAACGAGGTGTAAAATACAAAGTGTTCCTGCGCGATTTTGAAAACGAAACCGGTTACAGCGACAGCATGGATGCTAAGCTGAACAAGCTGGGTACTACCAAACACATCATGTTTGCATTCAGAAAGTTAAAAGAAAATAAAACGCTTTACAACCGGCTAAGCAAAACGTACCCGTTTGTGGAAGTTTATTGCGACCCGCTCAACGATTATAAAATTACCTGGCATTATCCGCACAAACTTCCGGTTGACGAGCAACTGCTGATTTCGAGGTATTTTAAAAATGCCAACTGTATTGAGGATGCGCAAATTACCGGGTTTCTCAGGTTTATTGAAGAAGCTGCCGATTTTCCACACATCCGCATCCGGCCCGAGGTGTCCGAAAAGGTGGAAGCAGCTTTTGAGCAGGAGATGCTGATGAGCCTGCGCGACCGGCACATCCCTGATTTTAGTATGGTACATGCCGATCTTTACCCCTATCAAAAAGAAGGCGTTGAGTTCGCCCTTTTTCGAAAAAATGCCATTATTGCCGATGAAATGGGGCTGGGAAAAACCATCCAGGCCATTGCCACTGCCATTTTGAAAAAGCGAATTTTCGGGTTTGAAAAAATACTGGTAGTTTGCCCGGCATCGCTGAAAGAGCAGTGGAAAAAAGAGGTGGAGAAATTTTCGGATGAAAAGGCGCTCGTGGTGCAGGGATTTCCCGATGAAAGGGTTGTACAATACAAAAGCAGCGAGCATTTCTTTTTTATCGTGAATTACGAAACCGTGCTGCGCGACCAGCGGGCCATCAACAATGCCGGTATCGATTTCCTGATTCTCGATGAGGTACAACGCGCCAAAAACTACGAAACCAAAACTGCTGCTTCGCTGAAACGGTTAGAGGCCAAACATAAACTGGCCATCACCGGCACGCCTATCGAAAACCGGCTCATCGATATTTTTTCGGTGATGGGCATTCTCGATCCCCAATTTTTCGGGCCGCTTTGGGAGTTTTCGTACCAGCACTGCCTGTTCGACCCCGACCGCCACAATAAAATAAACGGCTACTACAACCTTCAGAAACTCAATAAAAAATTAGAGAAAATATTGCTCCGGCGCGAAAAACGTAAAGTAATCGACCAATTGCCCAATCTGCAGCAACACGATATCCCGGTGGAACTTTCGCCGCTGCAGGCCGATTACCACGGCTCGTATGCCAGGGGAATTGCCTCCATCCTGCGCAAAAAATTCCTGACTCCTTACGATATGCAAAAAATGCAACTGCTGCTGGCCAGCATGCGCATGGTGTGCGATTCCACTTACCTGATTGACGACGAAACCAACGAATCGCCCAAACTGGAAGAGTTGCAACATATTCTAATTGAAAAATTAGATGTACCCAACCGGGATACCAAAATCATTATTTTTTCGGAATGGGTGAAAGTACACAAACTCATCGGGAAAATCCTCCGTGAAAACAAAATCGGGTTCGTGGAACTGAACGGGAAAATACCGGTAAAATCGCGTGGCGAACTCATCCGC
Source organism: Tangfeifania sp. (assembly GCF_055108615.1). NCBI lineage: Bacteria > Pseudomonadati > Bacteroidota > Bacteroidia > Marinilabiliales > Prolixibacteraceae > Tangfeifania > Tangfeifania sp. Next base: position 5,961 of record NZ_JBSQIC010000003.1, read on the forward strand.
AAATTTGAAACCAACCCGCAGTACAAAATATTTTTATCGACCGAAGCCGGCGGCTCGGGACTGAACCTGCAGGTGGCCGATACGCTTATCAATTTCGAGCTCCCGTGGAATCCGGCCAAAAAGAACCAGCGCATTGGCCGCATCGACCGGATTGGACAGAAAAGCAACAAACTCACCATCTATAATTTCATCACCCGCAATTCCATCGAAATGAAAATTGCCTCGGGGTTGCTGGTAAAACAGAGCCTGTTCGACGGCGTGCTGGGCGAAGGCGGGCAAACCAATTTTGTGGATTTCAGCACCAAAGGCCGCTCACAATTCATTCAGCAACTGGAAGAATTTGTGAATGAAATTAAACAAACCGAACCGGATATTTTGGAAAAATCTGAAGTCCCGGAAGAAACTGAAACCTTGCAGGAAGAGGCCGCCCAACAAAAGCCATCCGATGAAATCGACCTCTCCGAAGACGCTACCGAACCGCAGGAAGAACCGATCGCTGCTCCTGAAGAAAACACAGGTGGTAACGGCCAGGGCGGGAATACCGGTGCCGAAGATTTGGAGCAGGTGATGAACAACGGAATGCAGTTCCTTTCGGGCTTGTTTAAAATGACCACCGGAAAAGAGATGGGTATGGAAGGCCAGAAAATTGAGGTAAACAAAGAAACCGGCGAGGTGACCATGAAGTTTAAACTGCCGTTGTAAAAAGCGCTAAGCGGTTCGATCCGCTAAGCGCGTAAAGGGAACACAGGCACAACCATAGCTGAGAGGATTGGCTGGCAGGTTGTCCATTTTTCAGGTATTATTGAGAATTACCTGCAAAATCTGATAAAACTGGAAAGACAAAAAGCCGAAATGGATTATGAATTACCGCATGAATTGGATTTATTGCTTGAAGGCATAGAAGTTAGTGACGAACTGCAAAAAAAAGATTACAAAACCTTAAGAGACGAAATGTATGCCAGCCGTGCCGAATAAATGTTAATTTTGAAGATGCCCTGATAAATTCACTGGCAGAAACCAACAAAATGGATGTGATTCTTACCAATAATACCTCCGATTTCGTCCATTCAGACTTGCCTGTATATCGTCCGGTTGATTTTATTGCGCTATTCAAATAAATGGTTTATTATGAATAAAATAATTGAATTAGGCATTTAACAGATACAAATAAAAATGTGGCTAAAGCCGTATTCAACAGAAACTTATAAAATCCGTCAGCTACCCGCCTGACCGGACGGGCAGGAAGCAGACGGCAATAAATAACCAACAAAATTGGAATTGATGTATAAATTGCCGTTCACTTTAGTGAACGGATTTGTGGAATACAGATGGTTAAGGGGTTTTAACCCCATTTTCAAATTATCAAACATATTTACAAAGTGCCTAACTCAATAAAATAAAATCGCGAAGTCATGAAAACACAACTTTTTGCACCAGAAATCGATAATATCATCGGCAACGTCAACCGGGAAACTGCTCCGATAAACTCTGATATTTATCAAAGCCTGAAAAATATTTATGCTGTTTTAAGTTGCGTGAAACCTGTTGGCGACGATGAACTAAGAGAAACCTGGCTGGAAGTGGACAGAGGACCAATAGAAGCTTTCGGAAATTTTGAAGAATATAAAGATGGCGGCGAGGTTGAAACCCGTGAAGATTTCGAACAACTTTGGAAAGACTATTATCCGGAATCTACCAAATGGTACAAATTTCAGACGGCTAAATATGAGGATAATTTGTATTTCTATTTTGGTGGAAAACTATTGTGGACGGTTAAAGAAAATGAATTTCGGGAAGAAGATGCTACAACAGGTTGGAATCTGGAATATTATGAGCGTTTCGCCGGATGGCTTTTTGAGAAGATAACTAATGAAACAGAAAAACTCAAAAAAGATGCGGATGCTTACAATTCTTACATTCAGCAAAACCTCTCCTGGTCGAAAAGGTTGGGTAAAATACGCAGAAAGGATTTTTGGGAGATAATGGGCAGCGAAACCATCAGGCCTGACCTTAAGCTGGGAAATGAACTGATTGAAAAGCTGAAAATGGCAGTGACCCGTACAAAAGAAAACCAGTTTCCGTTGTTGCCGGAAATGACGGCCAATTTGTATTTCAGGGTTTGTGAGATAGGTTACGATGCCAATGGTTACTTTAAGAATAGCGCAGAAATACTTTCGCCCCGGGATAAATATTTAAGCTTTGCAGATGGCCGGGATGCCGGATTACGAGATATTGACGGGGATTCGCCTGAGGCTTTTAACGAGTGGTACAACAGCGGAAGCCGGATGGGAGCTCATCCGTGGGAAATTTGTCGGGGTGGAAATTCTACCCATATTTCGCTTTATGTTTTAAAAAAGGACGGGAAATGGATTTTCGGTTTGGCAGGATCGAGTATTGTTCGGGTTGAGGAAACGGTGAGAATGGCTGTGGCATTTTATGAAAATAAGATTCCGTTTGAACTGCGGGATGCGGATGAAATTGTTCGCATGGTTACCGGTGAAGATTTTATCGGCATAGTTCCCGATACAGTTTTCCCGCGGTATTGCCACAGTCTTTTCCCCGAAGAAGATCGCATTATCGACTTCATGAATTTAGATTCAGATAAAGAAATAGTTCCGTCTGTTGTGGAAAAGGCGCAGTGGTATCCGCTGGAGAGAATTGAGATTGGCAGTTGAACCCAAAGATTATCATGTTTTCTCCAAACTCCCTATTAATTCATACGCAATTTTATTGCTCTCAATCCGCATCATGCTCTCTTCGGCGCTGCCATAGCTGAGGAGGTTGATGCTGCCGTACCAAACGATTTTTTGGTCGATGACAGCAAATTTCTGATGGATGTTCGGTTTGTAAACCAGGCGAATGCCGGTAGTTTCTATATGTTCGATTGCTTCGTTCCAGGCGGTTAAATCTTTGTTTTGAAAATCTTCCGCCGGACGGGTTACCACAGTAACTTTCACCTTTTTGGCAAGGGCGGGCTCCAGGTTCCGCATGATTTGCTGTGTCCTTCGTTTGGTAACAAACGGGCTTACAATCAGAACTTCGCGGGTTGCATGATTAATATCGCTTGAGAAAACAGGAAAGAAATTGCTTTTGTCGAAGATAATGTCCACATTTTCTTCTTTTTCATTTGGTACAGAGAAAAGCTCGCCTTTCATTTTATAACCGATGGAAGCATAACCCGACAGCCGCCGGTTGTACATCCGTTCAAACATTCGCACATGGATGTCGATATAATCGAAAATAAGCGCTTCTTTTTTCGCCTCGGACAGCCGGTGCAAACGGCCTGCATATTGCTGAAGCGTCCCTTTCCACGAAATGGGCATCGCAAGAAACAAAGTATCGAGCCGGGGTTCGTCGAAACCCTCGCCAATAAAACGGCCGGTTGCGATAATAGTTACCGGTTTATCTTTTGGAGATTCCGAGATTTTATGCAGGATTTCCCGGGTATCTTTATTTCCCATTCCGCCGGTAACAGAAATGGCATCCGGGATTTTTTTCCGTAACATTTCAGACAGTATTTTTACATGCTCCACCCGTTCGGTGAGGACAATGCAATTTTTATCTTTTTGGTAGCATTTCACCACATCGTCCACAATCAGTTGATTTCTGATTTCGTTTTTTACTATTTCAGCATACAATTCCTGAATGGTCCACTCTTTTTCCTCTTTTTCTGTTAGAGAGTGAATTCTGAAAGAAGTAAACCGGGGAACAATGTAATGATCAAACGGCCTTTTTTCTGCCTGTTTTTTTGCATCATCGCGATAACGGACGGGCCCGCAGTGCATAAAAATGATGGGGTGGTGGCCATCTTTTCGCGATGGTGTGGCGGTTAATCCATATACATATTTTGCGGAAATATTTTTAAGGATCGATTCAAAACTGAACGCCGGGACATGGTGGCATTCATCCACAATCACCATTCCGTAATCTTTTACAAACTCCTTTACTTCACCCATTCGGGATAACGACTGCATGATGGCAATGTCGATGATGCCATTGCGGGTTTGTTTGCCTCCGCCAATCTGGCCAAAAATACTTTGGGTCTTTTTACCCCGTTTGCCTTTCGTTTCAATCTGTTCATTCACGGTCAGGAATTCGTTCAGTCTTTCTTTCCACTGATTGACCAGGCTTACTTTGTTCACCAAAATGAGGGTGTTTACTTTTTTTTCGGCAATGATTTTTATGGCTGCCACGGTTTTGCCGAATGCTGTGGTTCCACAAAGTACACCCGTGTTGTTAGCCAGCATATTTACCACCGCAAAGGGTTGTTCTTCCCTGAGTGTGCCGTTAAACGTTACATCAATTTTCCGGCCTGCATTTGTTTTGTCAATCCAGGTTGATTTCACCTTAATTTCATCTAATAAATTTTTCAACTCCTGCCCGCATCCGCGTGGCAAACAAATATAATCGCTGGTTTCATCGGCACATGAAATGATCCGCGGTTTGTTGAACGTGGAAAGCCGCATGGCCTGGGCTTTGTAAAATTCCGGGTTTTTGAAAGCGGCCAGTCGTTTTATCCGGTTCAAGGCTTTGGCAGAAATCCCTTTTTTGGGAATGAAAAGCATATTGGCTTTTACAACTTCAATGGTTTTGGGAAAATCTTTTTTATGGAGAATTTCCTTATTTCTTTCCCACGGTTTTGAGGGTTTGGTTCCTTCGTCTTCTTCTTTAAGAATCCCGAGTTCACTCCCCTGGCTTAACTGTTCGGTAAAGGATTCTATATTTCCTTGTGGCAACTTTTCAACAGAAGATAAAAATGCCCATTGATCATTGAAAGGCCTGAAATTTTCATCGATAAAAACGCTGTTGTCCTTTTCACGGGCCGCTTTTTGCAGCGGCAGTGCAATCAAATTCCCAAAGCCGCCTTTGGGCATGGTATCCTGGTTGGGGAAAAACCTGTCGTACGATTTAAAAGCAATTTCATGTCGTTGGTTCATTGAATAAGTGAGCAGGGCGCTCCCCAATTTCCTGGCCTCAAACGCCGGAACAGGCTGCTCAAAGAAAAACCAGGCATGAGCGCCATTTCCCGAACGGGAGCGTTCCACTGCAATGGGAATTTTAAACTCTGAACAAACTTTCCTTATGGTTTTAATATCTTTTTGCCATTCTTCCCCATCGAAATCAATCGCTAAAAACCAGCAGGTTTCATCCGGAAGCAGCGGATAAATCCCGGCAACAATTTTTCCCCGCAAATGATTTTCAATGGCCTGACTGTTCAGCTTCAGGAAATTTTTGTTTTTGCAGGCCGAGCATTTTACTTTCGGTTTTTGGCAGATTCCCGGCAACCATTCATTGCCGCAGGCTGGTGAATAACCCGAAGTTCCTTTTTTGTTGTTTTCCCACCGGGTTGCAAAAACATCTTTGCGGCCTTTAAAAAGCGACTTGAACAATTTGATTTTATCAGTTGGAGATGATTGTTTGTCGATGGCTTTGGTTTCCATTTCATCCGAGGCAATAGCAAGGTTATTTGTTTTTGGCCGGTTCCTTATAACTTGTTCAACTTTTTCAGTTGCAGGCTTCTTCCCGGTTTGATTTTCAAGCTGTTGTATTCTTTCTTTAAGCTGCTGGTTTTCAGCTTGCAGTGTGCGGTATTTTTCTGTCAATTCATTGAAGTCCATAAAATAGGCAGCCATTCATTTTTGTAAAAATAGCAAGAATCTTAATCTGAGGAAAATAGCCTGATTAATTCATAAACGCAAATATTGCAATACTTTGGGTAATTACGGTTCGTAATTTTTCCCATTTTCGATGCCCCAATTGTACGATGAGGTATTAACCCGTGGGCGCAGTAACCTTTCTCGTAAAGTTCCTTTGCCCTGACATAGGTGACAAACTCCCTTTATTTATGAATAATGGAGGTTAAAAAGCAACTTTAAATTTTCATGGATAAAAACTAATTGCTAATATTTGCAATTCCTTTTTTAATCCTTGAAATTGTTTCCTCTTTTCCCAGTATTTCGCAAATCACAAACAAATCAGGCCCCGTATTTCCGCCCACCAGGCAGAGCCGCAGCGGGTTCATTACAGCGCCAAAACCCCACTCTTTCTCATTCATGAAAGCGGAAAACTGTTCTTTGATTGAAGCCGCTTCCCACGTTGCAACCGATTCAAAAACGTTGATTATTTCTGAAAGTTTTTCCGGAGTATCTTCCTTCCAGCGCTTTTTTATGGTTTTCTCGTCGTACACTTCGGGTGTCACAAAAAAGTAGTAGCTCTGGTTCCACAGGTCGGAAACAAATTCGCAGCGCTCTTTTACTTCAGCAACAATACGTTCCACTTTTTCATCATTGGCCGAAATGCCTTTTCCCTCCAGAACAGGTTTGAAAAGTTCGGCCAGTTCTTTTTCCGATTTTTGCTGAAAATAGTGATTGTTGAACCACTTTGCTTTTTCGGGATTGAATCGCGAGCCGGATTTCACCACGCGGCTTAAATCAAACTGCTCAATGAGTTCTTCCAAAGTGAAAAATTCCTGCTCGGTTCCGGGGTTCCAGCCCAGCATGGCCAGCAGGTTGACAAACGCCTCCGGGAAATATCCTTCTTCGCGGTAACCTATCGAAACCGCGCCGGTTCTTGGATCTTTCCATTCCAGCGGGAAAACGGGGAATCCCATTTTATCGCCGTCGCGTTTACTGAGCTTCCCTTTGCCCTGCGGTTTTAAAATGAGTGGCAGGTGCGCAAATTCGGGTTTGGTATCTTCCCAGCCGAGTGCTTTGTAAAGCATCACGTGCAAGGGCATTGACGACAGCCACTCTTCGCCGCGGATGACGTGGGTAATTCCCATTAAATGATCATCCACCACGTTGGCCAGATGATAAGTTGGCATTCCGTCGGATTTAAACAGCACCTTGTCGTCGAGGATGTTGGTGTTGAAAGTAACTTTTCCGCGGATGATGTCATTTTCTGTCACATTTTCATTTTCAGGCATTTTAAACCGGACAACAAATTTTTCACCGGCGGCAATTTTTTGTTCAACTTCTTCTGCCGGTAAATTCAATGAGTTATTTAAAGTGTTCCGGGTAGAAATTCCGTACGAAAATGTTTCTTTTTTGGCTTCGGTCTCTTTACGGAGCTGTTCCATCTCTTCTGGCGTGTCAAAAGCAATGTACGCCCAACCCGATTCAACCAGTTGATCGGCATATTTTTTATACAATTCCCTGCGGTCGCTTTGGCGATAAGGCCCAAAGTCCCCTCCTGCTTTCGGACCTTCATCGGGAATCAGTCCGCACCATTCGAGGCTTTCTTCAATGTACTCCTGCGCTCCCGGCACAAACCGGTTCTGGTCGGTGTCTTCAATCCGAAGAATAAAATCGCCGTCGTGTTTTTTGGCAAACAGGTAGTTAAACAAAGCGGTTCTCACACCGCCCATGTGCAGCGGCCCGGTTGGGCTTGGTGCAAAACGCACCCGTATTTTTTGATTGCTCATTGCTTTTTTTTGAATTCGCTGCAAAGATAGAAGAAGAAAATGAGAAGTTAAAGTTTGAAGGAAGGGGAGGACGACAAATTCCACGTTTTTACAACCAACCTGCTTTTTCTCTGTTTAAAATATTTTTCACCTGTTCCACTGCCTCGGTCCACTCCTGTTCCGGGCACCGGATTTCTCCTGCCATCATACCAAATTTTTTATTGAGCCAAAGGCGGTGCTGCGGGATGTCAAGCGTCATGTCGCCGGCAAAAAACGACCAGCGGTTGCCGATAATCTCACAAAAATAGACCTGCACGCCCAACACTTTTTTCAGCTTTTGAGCCAACTCGTCTAAGCGGCTTTTCAGTGTCCCGGTGGTCTCAAAAATTTGATAAATCTGATCAGATAAAAATGTCTCTTTCTCCATGGCAGGTTTTTTCATACCTTTTCAAAAAGCTTGTGTGTAGTTTTCCCTGCTGATAGAAGGGCATTTTGCCGATTTCACCCAGCTCTTTGCGGATGAGCTCTTCTCCGGCTTTCCGTGTAGCTTCCGAGGCATAATCATCGAGGAATTCGCGGTAAGTAAGCACGGCGTTGAGCTTGCAGAATTTTCCTTCTTTGCAGCTTGTCAGCAACTCCATAATTTTATTGCCGGTACGGCCGCAACGGTAACCCGCGGTGCAAAACGACGAAATCATACCCAGTTTGGCCAGATCGCGGCTCATTTCATCAAGGCTGCGGGTATCGTTCAGGGTAAATTGCTGATTACTTTTATTCTGGCTGAGCATTTTTGCCTGCTTCCGTGCCTTCTCCTTCATGGCTTCGGTGTAACCGCCAATCCCGATATTGCTCGAGGCATCGGTTTGGGTGCATCCCACCGACATCAGGTCGAGGTGCATTTCGGGCTTTTCCCGCACCGTACAGATTAGCCCGGTGTAAGGAACCGATAACCGCAGGATGGCTACCAGCTTTTTCATATCCTTGTCTTGTACCAGGTATTTCGAGTTGGTACTCAGTTCCGAGCCGCTGGCCGGCGTAAGGCGCGGAAACGAAATGGTGTGCGGGCCGATGTTAAATTGCCGTTCCAGGTCCATCGCATGATAAAGCAATCCCATTACCTCGAATTTCCAGTCGTAAATGCCGAATAAGGCACCGGTGGCCACATCGTCGATGCCGGTCTCCATAGCCCGGTGCAAGGCATAAAGCCGCCAGCGGTAGTCAGCCTTCGGTCCGTGCGGATGTACGGTTTTGTAAGTAGGTTTGTGGTAGGTCTCCTGGAAAACCTGAAACGTGCCGATGCCGGCTTCCCATAGCTGCCGGAGCCTGGCAATGTCCATCGGGGCGGCATTCACGTTAATCCTGCGGATATTCCCGTAACCTGGTCCGTTAGGCGACTTTTCTTTCACCGAGTAAACCGCTTTAATGGCATCCACAATATAGTCGGCATCGCTGCGCGGATGCTCGCCGAATACGATGATCATCCGTTTGTGTCCCTCGCGGGTCATTATCCGGGTTTCTTCCCTGATCTCTTCCATGGTAAGTGTCCGGCGTTTCTCTTCCGGGTTTTCTTTACGGAACCCGCAGTACAGGCACGAGTTAACACACAAGTTGGAGCAGTAAAGCGGGGCGAAAAACACAATCCGGTTGTCGTACACCCGGCGTTTCACTTCCAATGCAGTTTCATACATTTCCTGCAGTAAATCTTCGTCTTCCACATCCAGCAGGGCGGCCGTTTCATCAGGGTTCAGCCGTTCGATGGAAAGTGATTTTTGCAGAATGTCGCGGATGCGCTGCTTATCGGGATTTTTATTTTTTTCCAGTTGTCTGAAAATTTTTCTTTCATCGATAAAGTCTTTACCCCCGATGAGGTATTTGTCTATCTCTTCTTGTTTAACGACCTTCTTGGCCCAGGCTGTTACACTATTCATGCTCTTTTCCATCAGTTTTCTCCTTTGGATCAGATAATAAATTCAATCTTTGGGAACCGGAAAAAGCGCTTCCCTCAGCATGAAACAAAGCTATAATAATTCTGCTGTATTTCAAATGTTTGATGTTGAAAAGCAGGTTTTTTTCCTTTGCAAGATTGCCGCATCCCTTTTGGTATATGCTTTCAGAAAAAACGCAGATTTCTGTTTTTTATCACCCTTTAATTCCGTGTCTTTCTTTTATTTTGTATTTGATAATGTTGCTTTTCCCGGAAATAAATTGGCAGCAGGCATATATCTGCTGAGAATAAGCTAACAGGAAAAAGGGATTTCGTGACTGAAGGTTTTCTAATCATAAAATAATAGTAAAAAACAGGACATGTACGGAAAAATAAAACAAGACCTGCAAAACACCCTCGAAGAACTGAAAGAACAGGGGTTATACAAAGCCGAACGGATTATTACTTCCTCGCAAAGTTCTGAAATTGAAGTAGGAGGGGAACAAAAAGTATTGAATTTTTGCGCCAACAACTACCTCGGTCTGGCCAATCATCCGGAAGTTGTAAAAGCGGCACAGGATATTATGAATGACTGGGGATTCGGTCTTTCATCGGTGCGGTTTATCTGCGGAACTCAGCAGATTCATAAAGAACTGGAAGAAAAGGTTTCCGAATTTTTGGGCACTGAAGATACCATTTTGTACTGTGCCTGTTTCGATGCCAACGGCGGAGTTTTTGAGCCGTTGCTCGGACCGGAATCGGCTATTATTTCCGATGAATTGAACCATGCTTCCATCATCGATGGTGTGCGGCTGTGTAAAGCGCAGCGTTTTCGCTACAAACATTCCAACATGGAAGAACTGGAACAGTGCCTGAAAGATGCGTCGGATGCCAAATACCGGCTCATAGTTACCGACGGCGTTTTTTCAATGGACGGCGACATGGCCAACCTTCCTGGAATTGTTGAACTGGCCGATAAATACGATGCGCTGGTAATGGTGGACGATTCGCATGCCACCGGATACATCGGCGAAGCCGGTCGCGGAACCGCCGAGTATTTCGGGCTGCTCGGGAAAATTGATATCATCACCACAACATTCGGGAAAGCCATGGGTGGCGGAAACGGCGGCTGTACTTCGGGCCGGAAGGAAATCATTGATATGCTGCGTCAGCGTTCGCGTCCGTACCTGTTTTCAAATACGCTGGCACCGTCAACAGTAGGAGCTACACTTAAAGTCATCGATATGCTTTCTGAATCGAGCGATCTTCCGGCAAAAACAATGGCCAATGCCAAACATTTCCGCGAAAAAATGGAAGCTGCCGGATTCGATTTAGTAAAAGGCAACACTGCCATTGTGCCAGTGATGATTTACGATGCCCCGCTGGCGGTGAAATTTGCCGATGAGTTGCTGAAAGAAGGGGTTTATGTGATTGGTTTTGTTTACCCGGTTGTTCCAAAAGGAAAAGCCAGAATCCGTGTTCAGCTCTCGGCGGCACACACTACCGAACAAATCGATAAAACAGTTGAGGCATTTATAAAAGTAGGGAAAGAGTTAAAGATCATCTGATGCTTATAAATAGAAAATGAATGGCTGCCGGATGAATTATTGTCCGGCAGTTTTTATTTTATTCCCCGGATGGAAAGCGTGGAAATATCATGTTCTGCTTTTTCGGCTTTCCGCTTAAACTGGGCAGCCGTAAGTTTTTTGACCCGAATTTTTATCCTTCCGTTTTTTTTATGCGTTTGAAATTGCACCACGTTAATTTTTGTTCCGTCTTCCGACCTTATTTCACTAAACACGGGCCGGAAATTTTCAGAATCAATTTTTCGCAATCCACTGAATTTTATTGAAAAATAGCCTTCAGTTCCCTGGTAGTAATAGGTTTTTTTGCCGGGGTCGTAAGCTGCTTTTGTCATTGTGCTTTGCCGGGGATTCTCTTCAATCCATTTGCCCCGTTGTTGAGGAAATTTTACCAGTAAATAATAAGAGCCTGCATCGAGGTATTCGAACGAAACCATCCCTTTTTGGCCGGTTTGCTGAAAAGCCACTGTTCCCCTTCCTGTGCCCGATTCAAGAAAAAAATTGACAAAGGAGGCTCGTTGGCTCGTCCAAAAGGGAAAAATAACGATGAATATGAACAGTAAAGTTTTCATGCAATTAAAAAATAACTGTTGAATACAGACTATGTTTTTTTTGTTGCAGCTAACTGTTTTCTTCTTCGTCAATTACAGGTGCTTCGTTCCTGATGATAACCATTTTCACATCTTCAGTGTATTTTTCAATGAGATTTTCAAATGAACTTTCTGTCAGGGCTGAAACTTTCATGGTTATGCTTCCAAATTTGCCGTCAACTTCGAATTTTCCCGCAACCAGACGGCCCGGATCATTTTTATCGGTTTCGTACAAGGGCGTTATGTTATCATCATAAAGATTTTTCAGATTCGAAAAACGAATCGTAAAAAATCCGCCCGGTTCTCTCACAAAGTAAATTTTTTTGTCTTTATGATAGCCTACCTGCAAATCATCGGGTAAATCTTCGCTTTCGTTTGCCCGTTTCCCTTTTTGGGGTGGGAGAGCCATTATTATCCGGTACATGCCTTTGTTCAGGTGGGCAAAAGTAGCTCCACCCGCCTTACCTGTTTTTTGAAACGCAACCGGAATGTCGCTTTTTTCGGGTTCAATGTAAATAATTGCATTTTGTACAGGGTTCCCCGGTTTTCCAAATAGTGATTTTAATATTCCCATAAATTTTGTTTTTTTATTCAAATTCCTTTTATGATGTTAGTGAAAAATATGGTGAATTCAAAATTTTACGCCACTTATTTTAAATCCGGTGTTTTGTAACTTTCTTTTTATCAAAAAAATACAAGATGTGAATATCGTTATTAGCCAATAATGAATTTTGGAGATTGAAAATCACCGATTACTTTTTTCCCGGAGAAAACCAATTTTGCTTTTAACGGATTAGTTTGAAATTCCCCTATCTTTGCACCAAATTGTTCATTATGAAGGAAAAGCTTTTTGGAAAGATATTGACTGAATTGCAGGGAGTTGCAGTAGAACTTGGTTTGCCTAAATTCACAGCCAAACAAATTGCCGACTGGCTCTACAAAAAGGATATTTCATCAATTGACGAAATGACCAATCTTTCCAAAAAAGCGCGGGAGCTGCTCAACGAAAAGTATGAGTTCGGGCTGACACCGCCATCAGAAATTCAAGCCAGCACCGACGGTACCAAAAAATACCTGTTCCCCACTTTTCAGCAGAAATTTATTGAAACGGCGATGATTCCTGAGCGCGATCGTAACACGGTTTGCGTGAGTTCGCAGGTGGGCTGCAAAATGGGATGCCTGTTTTGCATGACCGGCAAACAGGGTTTCCAGGGGCAACTTACGGCCGGCGAAATTGTGAATCAAATCAAAAGCATCGACGAAGCCGATGAGGTTTCCAACATCGTTTACATGGGCATGGGCGAACCGTTCGATAATCTCGATGAGGTGCTGAAAAGCATTGAAATTCTTACAGCCGACTGGGGATTTGCCATGAGCCCCCGCCGGATTACAGTTTCAACAATTGGAATAATTCCGGCCATGCTGAAGTTTTTGGAGGAAAGCGAAGCACACCTCGCTGTGAGTTTGCACACCCCGTTTAACGACGAACGCCGCAATTTGATGCCGGTGGAAGTGGCTTACCCCATTGAAGAAGTGATTGCTGAAATTAAAAACCGGGATTTTGGCCGGCAACGTCGTGTGTCGTTCGAATATATTTTGTTTGAAGGTTTGAACGATTCTCCGCGCCATGTGAAAGAGTTGGCCCGTTTGCTCAGTGGGCTGAAATGCCGCATCAACCTCATCCGTTTCCACCCGGTTCCGGGCACCCCGCTGAAAAGCCCGGGCGAAGAAACCATCCAGCGATTTAAAGATCAGCTCAACCAAAAAGGAATTTTCACCACCATCCGTGCCTCCCGCGGACAGGATATTTACGCTGCGTGCGGATTGCTTTCCACGAAAGAGTTGTTACCCAACAAACAATAAAAAACAGTAATAAAATTTTCAAAACAATAAAATACTTCTTAATTTTACAGGAAAATCAAAATAAAATGACAGCTTTCAAAAAAATGAGGGAAGTATTTAATGTACTGCAAGACAAAGAATCCTATTTTGCTGAAATTGATAGTAAGCAATCGAACCGGTTAATTTTTAAGCAACTGCTTATTATTTGCCTGTTCGGGTTTATTTACGGACTGGTAATGGGCAGCTATCACAGTACTTTGCAGGCGCTGGTAGCCGGGCTTAAAATGATGGTGCTTTTTATTACAACCTTACTTATTTGTTTCCCCTCGTTTTTCATTATTCAACAGGTACTGGGGTCAAAAATGAGTTTCCGGAAGATGGTGGGGATTGTTTTAAGTGGCTTTGTGCTGGCTTCAACTATAACATTGTCGTTTGTTCCGGTAATTATTTTCTTTCAAATTACCGGGAACAATTACCATTTTCTGCAGCTTTTGCATGTGGCAGTTTTTATTTTTGCCGGATTTTTTGGGATGAAACTGATACTGGAGGCACTGAAATTTGCCTGCGACAAAAAGAATGTTTACCCGCAGATTGGCGTAACGGTTTTTAAAGTGTGGATTGTTATCCTGGCGTTTGTGGGCATCCAGCTTTCGTGGAACCTGCGCCCTTTCCTCGGCGATAAAAACGAGGATTTCAAATTGTTCCGAAAATACCAGGGCAATTTTTACACGGCCATTGTTTATTCTTTCGACCAGCTTTTTTCGGGGCAGGAAACGGAAGACAGTGATTTAAATAAAACAGATATTAATCAGCCACCGACTGAACAAAAAGATACAGCAGATTTTTCATATTTTTTGAAAGATTAAGTTATGGAGGAAATAATGACACTGGAAGAAGTTGCAAAATACCTGAAAGTAAAGCCCCAGACTATTTATACCTGGGCGCAAAATAATAAAATACCTGCTGCCAAGCTGGGGAAAGAGTGGCGGTTTAAAAAATCGGTGATCGATAAGTGGTTCAATCAGCACTTCGACGATAAGTTTGCTGATTATTTATAGTGTCATGTCAACTTTGAACTGTCATTTCGACCGTAGGGAGAAATCTGCTGTAATAATTAGATTTCCTGCCCGTTCCTGCCCGACGAAGTCATTCAGGCGGGCTCACCTTCGTACCTCAGGTTTCGAAATGACAATTCCTACATTCTACATTTGACTCGACAGTAGTTTGGGGTATTGCATTTGCATAATACAGACCATTTACTTTTTGAAGTAGTTCATGAAAAATCTAAATTCGGCAAGTTCAGTTCCTGTATTTAGCTAAATTTGGCAAGTTTAGAAAATTGTTGTCGGCAATCAATCCGGTTTTACCGGGTTCATTTCTTTCACCCGGAACTCTTTTTCTCCTTTTTCAATCGTTGCCGTTTCGTTGTAAAAATCGTGTTCGAAAAACAGGATGTAATTTTTTTCAGCAACTTCTTCCAAAAACTTTTCCTTTTCCTGCATTACTTCCACCGGGTTCAAATCGTAAGCCGCCACCCAAAGCAGCGGAACGTTGGCAGTGGTGGGCACCAGGTCGGAAGTGTAAACCACGGTTTTTTCTTCAAACTGAATAAACGGCAACATTTGTCCCGGCGTGTGCCCATCAAAAAAACGGACTTTAATTCCCGGGAACACTTGGCCTTCGCTTTTCACAAGGTTCAGTTTCCCCGAATCCATCATAAAATTTAACACTTCGGTGTGATAAGCAGCACTTTCGCGCGGATTGGAAATTTTGGAATGCTCCCACTGGGTTTTACTACACCAGTGCGTGGCGTTCGGAAAGCGAAGTTGCAGTTGTCCGTCCTCATTCTTCACTGCTCCTGTGGCATGGTCCCAGTGCAGGTGGGTGAGCAGAACATCGGTAATATCGTTGGGTGAATACCCGTTTTCTGAGAGCGATTTTTCAAGTTGATCCAATCCGCCAACTCCATTATTTTTCAGGTGCTTTTCGGAATAGTGGTTGCCGATTCCGGTTTCAATCAGGATTTTACGTTCACCCTGATCAACCAGCAGGCAACGCAGCGCCAGTTTTGTAAAGTTATTTTCGTCGGCCGGGTAAACTTTGTTCCACAATACCTTGGGAATGACACCAAAAAGTGCACCTCCGTCGCAGTGAAAATGTCCGGCTGAAATTGGGATGAGTTTCATATTTGTGGTTTTAGTAAAGATAAAGTTTTTTTACTCTGAATTCAAATTCCATTTCCTTTGAAAAGCCGAATCGAGCGAAAAATCCATCACATGCTTTACTACGCCGTGATAGTCTTCAATTCCCTTTTCCACTTTGTTGGTTTTCAGGTAGGCATCGTTCATTTTCGAAGCAGCGTGGTCAATTTTTTCATTCCGCAGTTCCATCCAGTGTTCGCGTATTTTCTGAAAATCAGTTTTAACCTGGACATCCAGTTGCGATGTTATTTCCGAAAGCTGTTCGAGGTGCATGCCGTGATACAGAAAATACCTGAATACATAAAGGTTAGCCGAATACCTTAATTGTTTCGACGGACTGTTCGTGCAAACCAGCCACGCGTAAAAACTGGCTTCGGCTTCGCTGGTTACGCCAAACTGGTGCGCTTTTTCGTGCGCCAGAATAAACGGGTACTCCACCGGTAAAAGGTGTTTGTTGATATGGATTTCATTGAAAAAAGGACCGAAATAACCCGAAATGCCGGCCCCTGCAAAAAACCGGCTGAAGATGATGTTTTTCGCCCTTCTTTTTCCGGCAGGGTAGGGAATATTCAGCATTGGTGCCAGTTCACGATATGAAGCTTCAACCAGCGAATCAGCAGTTTCTTCATCAAAATTGTAAAATTCAGTGTATGAATCATTTAGTTGCGTTATCAGGTGTTCGAGTACATCTAAAAATTGTTCTGGATTGGCGGTTTGTTCTGAAATTTTCAAACGTTGGCTCACATCGTTCCGGTAATAATTGAATCCCCACAATAAATAAAAACTGATGTACACCGCAGCCAGGGTGTTTAAAACAATTTTTCCGGCGGATTTCCATTTAATCTTTTTGAAAATTAAAAGAGCAATCAAAAAAATAAAAAATACGATTAAAAAGCTGTAAAACAGGTCGGTAAGCGAAAAAGGAATCAGGCTGCTAATTACAGAAAATGTTGAGGCAACAACCGGATAAATTTTATGCGTGTAAACTGCTTCAACGCTGGCAGGGTGGCGTGCAGCCAGTTCGGTTAACACAAATGTAAAAACAGCCAGCACCGGCAAAACCAGCCACCACGGAAAATTAGTTTTTGTTTTTAGAAAATTCATGCACCCAAAAATATAAAATGACGGGAATTAGTCGTCGTTGTTCAGTATAATAAAGCACCAAAGAATATGAATTGAGCTGATAAAATACCATCCTTTTTGTTATTATTGCATTTTGTAATTCAAATTAGTTTCAGACAAATGTTTAAAAGAGGTGTTTTATTGCTCGTAACCGGTTTTCTTTTTTCCAACCTTTCTCCCGAAAAAGGAACTATAACAGATGAACAAGTTGCAGAAATTCATAAAAAAGCTTTAACTGTCGATACCCATGTAGATACTCCAATGGCACTGCTTAACGATGGCTTCGATATTGGCGAACGTAACGAGGCGCCCCGCAGTCGTGTTGATTTTGTGCGCATGGAAGAGGGCGGACTGGATGCCATATTTTTTGCTGCTTTTACCGGTCAGCGCGAACGGACACCTGAAAATACTGAAAGTGCATACAAACGCGCGCACGAAATGATTGATGCTACCTACGAAAGCTGCAATAATTACAGCGAAAGGGCTGAAATTGCACTGGCTGCTGACGATGCGGCACGAATAGAAAGTTCGGGCAAACGTGCCATTTACATTGGCATGGAAAACGGTTTTCCGCTGGGAAAAGATTTGTCGCGGGTAAAGGAGTTTTACAACCGCGGGGTGCGGTACATCACATTGTGCCACTCCTCCAATAATGATATTTGCGACTCGTCAACCGACCGCGACGGTCCGGAACATAACGGGCTGAGCGAATTTGGAGAAGACGTGGTGAAGGAGATGAACCGGCTGGGAATGATGATCGACGTTTCGCACATTTCCGACAAATCGTTTTTTGATGTGATTGAGCTGAGCGAAGCCCCCGTAATTGCTTCACATTCCAGCGTGCGTGCCATTGCAAAACATCCGCGTAACATGACCGATGAAATGATAAAAGCGCTGGCCAAAAACGGTGGAGTTATCCAGATTTGCCTGCTCGACGATTATGTGAAAGACCCGGACGCCACCACGGTAAATTACAAAAAAATGCAGGTGTTGCGAGATATTTACAATTCCGAATTTGAATCGATGAGCGATGAAAAGAAGGAAGCATTTCGGGATTTGTGGCGCAAAACACAGGAGAAATACCCCAAAGAACTGCCTACTGTTGCCGATTTGGTGGACCACATCGACCACGTGAAAAACCTGGTGGGAATCGACTACGTGGGCATTGGCAGCGATTTTGACGGCGGCGGCGGCCTGGCCGACTGCGAAGATGTGAGCCAGATGCCCAACATTACCCGCGAAATGCTTCAACGCGGCTACACCGAAGAGGAAATCCTGAAAGTGTGGGGCGGCAATTTTTTCAGGGTATTCAGGGAGGTGGAGGAGCTGGCGGAGAAATAAATTTTTAGGTTAATTCAAAGATTACTTCGTTTAACAATTCTTAATAAATATAATAATTATATTCCATATTGCATCAAGGATATTTAAAGGGGTTATGACTTTAACTGATTTAAAATCAAGAAGTAAAATTAGTATTTCTTTTTGGTTCTAAATATTTTTTATAATTTTATAGTCATAAGAAAACAATCAAATCTAAAAGTTTCATATTGAATAAATAACCAAACTATGAATTTAAATGAAAACTATAACTAATCACCTAAAAGAATTAATTAAAATACGGTATGGAGGTTTTGATACACTGGTATTAAAAGGTTTTGAGAACAATACTTTACAAGAAATTTCAACCGAAATGCCGCATGTAACGGGAAGTTTGCCTTTTGATGACAAACAAAAACTAGATTTGAGTAAGATTAAAAGCAGTTTTACGAGAATTCTAGCAGGTATTAATAATGCAACTGCCGAATTACCACTCCTCTTTGAATTTGAGTCATTTATACAATTGGCGCAAAACATCAATTTAGATGAGCTAAACAAAAAATTTCTGGTGATAACCAATAATCTGATTTATGAATATCCAAATCAAAGCAATGTTTCTGCAGAAGATTTTGAAGAACTAATAAATGCGAACAAAGAAATACCTGAAGTTAGTCTGTTTCATAGTTTTTATGCAAATGCTATTGCGTATAAGAATAACGTGTTGATTCAATATATTGATGGAATAACCGACGAATTTGAATGTGTAAAAAATATAAATCTTTTTGAAAAAGCAGAACCAGATTTTATTAGAATATCCGGTGAAGCAGAACTGGAGGTAGATCATCATTTTCAATTTCAACCACTCAGTCAGGATTATCTTGATTTAAAAATAAAAATTTTCCAAGGTGTCGTTTTTGATTCATTGATAATGAGTGTTGACGATACTATAAAACAGCAAAATAAATCCATGGATGAGCTACGGCAATTTACCGGAGCTATAAAATCCTTGGGAGTTAAAACTACTTTTTACATTCAGGATATTCGAATTCGAGAAGAGTTTAGACCTGAACTTAATAAAATATTAATGCAATTTTGGGGAAGCCATGATTTCCGTAAATTTCAAATTTACAAAGATCCAGACATTAATACCGATTTAATGCAAGTGAGCCAGGCTGCAGTTATCGAGGAAGTCATTCAACAGTATGAAAACGGACAGAAAGGAGATTTCATAAGAGATATATTTTTAACAGCACCTACAGGATCGGGAAAATCTTTATTATTTCAATTACCTGCGATTTATCTTGCTGAAAAGTACAATGCAGTGACCATTGTAATTTCACCTTTAATTGCTTTGATGAAAGATCAGGTTATTGCCTTGCAGAATGATCGGAAGTATTTAAATGTTGCTTATATAAATTCAGAGTTATCATTAATTGACAGAGAAGATATTTTAAATAAAGTATATGATGGAGAAATCTCTGTTTTATACTTGTCGCCAGAACTTCTCCTTTCTTATGATTTGCGGACATTCATCGGGGAGAGAACTCTGGGACTGTTGGTTATCGACGAAGCTCATTTGGTCACAACCTGGGGACGTGATTTCCGGGTGGATTATTGGTACTTGGGAAATTATATTAAAAAAATACGAAAATACTACGATTATAAATTTCCAGTATTAGCCGTTACAGCAACAGCAGTCTATAATGGTCCAAACGACATGGCTTTTGAAACGCTCGATTCTTTATCAATGGAAAATGCCATAATGTATATCGGAAAAGTTATTCGAAATGAGATAACTTTCGATGTTCATGAAATGAATATTGAAGGTGTCCATGAAAGAGAAAAAATCATTAATACTGCCAGAAGAATAGAAGAGTTTCACAAGAATGGTGAAAAAACAATTGTCTATTGTCCCTGGACAAATCAGCTTCATCCTATTTTAGATCAGATTGATTCAGCAGAAAAAGCAAATATTGGATTGTATTTTGGCGGATTGAACAAAGAAATAAAAAATGAAACTTACGAGCAATTTAAAAATAATGATGTAAAAACGATAATCAGCACCAAAGCTTTCGGAATGGGCGTGGATATTGATGATATAACAACTGTTTATCATCACGCACCTTCCGGCCATTTAACCGATTATGTGCAGGAAATTGGCCGTTTAGCGAGGCGAAAAGGTATTCAAGGTGTTGCTAAAATTGACTTTAACAGACGTGATTTAAAATACACTAAAATACTTTACGGTTTGTCTTCCATAAAACAGTTTCAGCTATCAATGATGTTAGACAAACTTTTAAAAATTTTTGAAATAAAGAAAAAAAGAAATCTGGTAGTTTCAATCGAGGACTTTGAATACGTTTTTAATTCCGACAACGTTGATGTGGAACAAAAAGTAAAAAGTAGCCTACTGCTTCTGGAAAAAGACTTGTTGATTAAACATCAATATAACATATTAATTGCACGCCCCAAGAACTTGTTTACGCACGTCTTTGCCAGAATTAATAAGGAACAGAAAGAAACATTCTGCACGAAATATAGTGGTTTATGTAATCATATTTCTAATGAACATATTGAGTCAAAAGGGCAAGAGGTGTTTAAAATTGAACTTGATAAGGTTTGGGAAAAATATTATTCAGAGAGAAGTTTTCCCCAAATAAAACGTGAGTATTTTGAAAAAACTCTTTTCGAATCTGATGGAATATATGTAAGCCCACAAATCCGATTGGAATATAATCTGAATAGCTCGTCAAAAGAGATATTTGATAAACTTACTCAGCTTTTTCAAATAGTTGAAAATAGTTTGCGTGAAATGGGTGGTGGCTTTTTTACAAAAAATCAGTTTGCAAAATCCTTGAACAGTAAGTTTGATGATAAATTATTAGCAAAACGAATCTCAGATCTAATTTTATCTATATACTCAAGTCGTGTTATTGCAAGAGGCAGGAATTTTTCATTTGAAAAACCTGAATGTTTTATTCAACAAAAGAGAGAAAACCATGAATATTTGTATCGTGTGTTTCAACGTGATTATCCTAAAGTAAAATCTGCAATGCGAAGACGGTTTCATCGAATGTTCGGGCACATGTATCTGAATCAACGACAACAGGTATTTTATATTCCAGTAAATAATGAAAAAAATATTGGAATGATTCAACTTGGCTATGTATTGGAAGCTTTTGATTTAGCTACTTATGAAGTTGCAGGTGGCGAAAAGCCAGGTGTTTTCATTCGAATTAATGATCCGGTGAAACTAAAAAGAATACTCAAGAAAGGATATACAAATAGTATTCTACAGGATATAGACAGGAGACAACAAACCTCCGTTCAAATCATGGAGTATTTTTTTACTCATGATTTATCAAATGAAGAACGCTGGAATTTTATCGAGGAATATTTTCTTGGCAAAACCGCTGAGGAATTAATGAACATTGATATTAACCTAAATAGCCAATAACGAAATTCAATTTTTGAATTTTTAAAGGAGCCAATAGAATTATATATCTTGATTAGTAAGGCAGTTTAACTTTATTAATGAATTGATTTTGTGGCTATTTCTCTTTTAAATATTTTAAAATATTAAAATTTCCACCGTAAAAACAATCTTAAAATGTGGGTTGTACCGGATTCGAACCAGTGCCCCTACCCTTACAATGACCTAATATCAAGCCTATCATGCTTGATATTCATCCTGTTATTAAATAGTGAAAATCGCAAAATAGTGCATTTATCTTTTTTTACCGTCCAACTTATTGTTGTATATCCGCCCGGTGAACTGGAAAAAAGAGTGAATAAATTAAAAGAGATGCTCGAAAAAATTAAAGGAAAGCGAGAATACTATGAACTCCTTCCGCAAATTGAAGAAATTCAGAAAAGAGCAACAAAGTTTTGTTTTCAACCCGCAACAAATGTTGTAATTGTTGGGGAAAGTTGAAATTATTTTAGACAACTTTCAACTTCCAATAATTAAGTTTCATTTGAGTTTTCTGTATATACAACCTTAATATTATTGGTTTTAAACAAGTTGATGTATTTTTTTGGAATATTTCCGTTCGTAATAACCGTATGTATATTTGAAAGCGAGGAGAAGTTTACGATCCCTTCGCGATCAAATTTTGTGGAATCAATAAGTACAATGTTTTCCTTTGCGTTGGAAATAATTATTTTAGCAATCTGTCCTTCTTCCAGATTCGAGGTAAATACTCCATCGGAACTTATTCCGTCAGCACTAAAAAAATATTTGTCGGCCCGGTACATTTGAAAATTTTCCGCCGCATTTACACCAACCAGTGAATATGATTTTTTTCGAAAAATACCTCCTGGTATAATTAATTTAAGATTTTCAAATTCCGATAGTTTTAAAGCAATATCGAGTGCATTGGTAATAATAGTTAGTTCTTTTATTTTATTAAGTTGCTGAGCCAGCTGCATTAAAGTTGTTCCTGAATCCATTATAATGGTATCGCCCTGCTTTATAAGTTTACATGCTGCTTTAGCAATTGATTTTTTTAGTTTTAAATTTAAAATCTGCCGTTGTTGAACAGATAAATCATCACCAACTTGTATTGCCTGCATTGCTCCCCCACGAGAACGAATTAATAGTTTTCTATTTTCCAGATATCGCAAATCCTTCCGTAAGGTCACCTCGCTAACCCGAAACATAGCTTTTAACATTGAAATACTTACCTGTTTTTTGGTTTGTAATTCTTCTAAAATAATTCGCCTTCTTTCAACCGTCGATACATTTTTAGTCATAATTGACATTCTATATTGTTCACAATTAAAACACCTTTTCAAACCCTTAGGGTTCCATTTTAAATCGAGTTTAATATAGTAATAAAATAATGAAACGAAACCTATTCCTTTATTTTTCGCTTCCATTCATAAAAATTATTAAAATCCTATTATCAGGGTTTATTCATTCATTTTTACTAAAGAGTATTATTTATATTGAAATTTTACGAAACTTTTAAAAACTACTAACGAAACGTTGCGAAACTTGAATAATTATATAACTTTGCTATGAGATATGCTTAAAATAAATATCTTACTATTTTATCCTTTATTTTAAATTAATAATAAACCAATAAATACGATGAAAAAAACAACATTCAAACCGATCCTTTTTTTTGGATTATTTCTCTCGTTTTCCTTTTTAATAAGCGCACAAAACAAACAGGCCAATACCAACGAATGGTGTCAGCTTTTTAACGGAAAAGATCTTGCTGGATGGAAACATGCCGGAGGAGGTTCTCATTATGTTGAAGATGGATTTATTAAGTCGCATGGAGGCATGGGTATTCTTTATTGGGCTGAAGAGAAATTCAGTAACTGTAAAATCCGTGTCGTATTCAGGATGAGAGATTCCATCGATAATTCAGGAGTTTTTATTCGAATGCCTGTAGAACCGAGAGAAGAATGGATGCCCATTCATTACGGATATGAAGTTCAAATCGATAATCACCCCGAATTATGGGACGAAGATGAATTCCATTATACCGGAACACTTTATTCATTAACCAAACCAATGGCAAAAGTGGGCAGGCCGGGCCCGGAATGGAATACCTTTGAAATTACTTTGTTTGGACCGAGAACAATTGTTTATGTAAACGACCATTTAGTTACAGATTATACTGAAGGAGATGCAGTGCCTGACCGGGTTTACGATTTCGAACCCATCCGCGGCGCAAGACCTGATTCTGGTTATATCGGACTTCAAAATCACGATGAAGAAAATGTGGTATTTTTCAAAGAAGTTGCGGTAAAACCCTTAACGGAAAAAGAAAAAACTGAATTGCTCAAAAAATCAAAATAAATACTCTACCAATGGGAAAAACAAATCATAAATCGGAAAAAAACATATCCCGCAGAAAGTTTGTTGGAATCACTTCATCGGGAGTTGCTGCATTTACTATCCTTCCCAGCTTTACGGTAAGCGGGTTGGGACATGTTCCTCCTAGTGATAAACTATATATTGCTGCGGTTGGTTGTGGAGGCGAAGGCGCAGCAGATGTTCATGCTCACATGAAAACGCCTAAAAAAAATGCTGTAATTTCGCACCTTTGCGATGTTGATGATCGACAGTCGGCTCCCATGCGAAAACAATATCCAAACGCGCCCTATTACAACGACTGGCGTGAAATGTTTGATAAAGAGAGCAAAAATTTTGATGCTGTTACCGTCGCAATTCCCGACCATAATCATGCGCCGGTTGGATTAAGTGCAATGCAGCTAAATAAACATTTATACCTGCAGAAACCATTAACCCACGATATTTACGAAGCGCGAATTTTAACAGAAGCAGCAAAAAAATATAAAGTCGTTACCCAAATGGGAGACCAGGGCGCTTCAAGCGAAGGAATGCAAATTTTACGCGAATGGATTGAAGCAGATGTTCTTGGGGATATTGAAAAAGTTTATTGCTGGACCGACCGACCGGTGTGGCCGCAGGGAATTCCCTGGCCAAAGCAAAAGGCAGAAATACCCAAAGGATTAAACTGGGATTTATGGCTCGGTACAGCTCCCGATACCGATTATATCGAAAACCTGGTACCTTTTAACTGGCGTGGCTGGTGGCGCTTTGGAACAGGAGCTCTGGGCGACATGGGATGCCACATAATGGGACCACCGTTTAAACTGCTCGAATTGGGTTATCCGACCGAAGTTTCGGGAAGTGCAAGTACCGTTTACGATGGTATTTTTTCGGAAGCGATATACCCGGAAAGTGGGCCTGTTTCGAGTTCAATAAAATTTAAATACGAACTAAAAAATGGCAAAAACCTCGATTTGTACTGGATGGACGGTGGAATTACACCCGAACGTCCGGCAGAATTGGAAAGCGATGCGAACATGAACGATATTTTAGGCGATTTCACCCAATTAAACGATTACGAAGGAAGTACACTTTTTATTGGAACAAAAGGAAAAGCTGCCTGTGGATGGGGAGGTCGTGCACCAATTTTATTGCCCTTGTCACGAAATGATGAAGTAAACATTCCGAAAAAATATCCACGCGTGGTTGGCGGTATGGACGGTCATTACTGGCAGTGGATTGACGCATGTATTGCAGGTTATGGGAAAAATGAACTTAGTTCTCCTTTTGAGGGTTACGCAGGACCGCTAACCGAAACTGTTTTAATGGGGAACCTTATTTTGCGAAGTTTTAATATCCGCGAGAAAATAAAAAGGGTAGATCCGGTTTATGGCGAAATGGAAAGTTTTAATTTCCCAGGAAGATACATAAATTACAAATGGGACGGCCCGAATATGCGAATAACCAATTTCGAGCAGGCGAACCAGTTTATAAAAAGAGATTACCGAAAAGGTTGGGGCGAACTCAAATTGTAAATTATAATTGTTTTTGATGAAACGAACATGAACTTTTTAAATCATAAATTCATAAACCTGCCTACCGCAGGCAGGCAAGAATGATTAAAAAGGTTTATGTGAGAGCGAAGCGGTTCTCCCGAGTACTCGGGATTCTCAAATTTTAAAGTAAATTATTAATAACTTGAAAATTTTAAACGGATGAAAACAGAACTTGTAAATTCGTACGATGAGCTGAGTAGGAAGGCAAAGGGGTTTGTTTTTCAGGAAATTGAAAAGAAGAGAAATTTGCTTTTGTGCGCCGCAACTGGAAGCAGTCCCACCGGATTATACCAAAATCTTGCCAAAGAATTTCAAAACAAACCGGAAATTTTTTCTGATTTGAGAGTGCTTAAACTCGATGAGTGGGGTGGTATTCCTTTAAATGATCCGGAAAGCTGTGAAACGTATTTACAAAAGTACCTGGTTCAACCTTTACAAATTTCAGATAAACGGTATTTTGGATTTGACAGCAATCCGAAAGATGCAAAAATGGAATGCAACAGAATTCAGCAAAAACTAAAAAAAGAAGGTCCGATTGATGTCTGCATTTTAGGAATCGGTTCGAACGGTCATCTGGCACTTAACGAGCCAAACCATGTTTTACAAACCGGTTGCCACGTTGCACGCTTATCGGATAAGTCGCTGCAACATTCCATGATTCGTGAAAAGCAAACGAAACCAACCTATGGATTAACTTTGGGTATGGCCGATATTTTTCAATCAAAAACAATACTGCTTTTAATAGACGGCGCTCAAAAAAGGGAAATCGTTCAACCGTTTCTTTCAAAAAAAGTAACGACAGAACTGCCGGCATCGCTGCTTTGGCTTCATCCCAATGTTTTGTGCCTGATCAATAACGAAACCATTAAACTTTAACCAGTAATCAATGAAAAGAAATCTTATAATCGTAGGTCTGATTTTACTTACATTCTTTGTTATATCCTTTATGACAAACATTCTGGGAGCATTGAATCCAAATGTTTCGCAAGGATTTGATCTCACAGAAACAATGGCAGGTTTTCTTCCGTTTGCCTTTTTTATAGCTTATGGAGTTATGTCGGTTCCCTCAGGTTTCCTTGTTGAAAAATGGGGAGAAAAAAGGATGATGATTCTGGCTTTTGCACTTGCTTTTATTGGGGCAATTGTTTTTGCCATTAACCCCGGTTTTAATGTATTTGTAATTTCGCTTTTTACCATTGGTACGGGAATGGCCGCCCTGCAAGTGGTGATCAATCCTCTGTTGAGGGTATCAGGAGGAGAAGAACATTTTGCATTCAACTCGGTGCTTGCACAACTAATATTTGGCCTTGCATCGTTTATTAGTCCCCAAATGTATTCTTACCTGGTTTCAAATATCAATCAGGGAAATGTGGAAAAACCAATCATAAATTTGATGAGCAGCCTTGTGCCTGAATCCTTATCGTGGGTATCGGTATACTGGGTATTTGCATTGCTGGGTTTGCTCATGATCATTTTAATCGTATTTATACAATTCCCGCAGGTTGAATTGAAGGAAGATGAAAAGGTTGGATCAAAGGCCAGTTACCTGGAACTATTCACAAACAAATTTGTGATCTTATTTTTTATAGGGATGTTCTGTTACGTGGGTACCGAGCAAGGTATTTCCTACTGGATGTCGAAATTCCTGAATAATTATCACGGCATCGATCCAGAAACAAGTGGAGCCGATGCGGTGTCTTACTTCTGGGGCCTGATGACTGTTGGCGGAATACTTGGACTTGTTCTTATGAAATTGTTTGACACAAAAATCATTCTCCGGTACTTCGTTATTTTCGCAATGATAAGTGTTGCTTTTGGATTATTTGGAGGAGCACAAATATCTTTATGGGCCTTCCCTGTTTCAGGATTTTTCCTTTCCATTATGTACCCGGCGATTGTTTCACTGGGATTGAATTCAGTATCAAACCATCATGGATCTTTTGCCGGCATATTAATGACCGGGATAGCTGGAGGGGCAGTAGTTCAAATACTTATTGGAGGATTGGCTGATCTGTTTACCCTAAAAATTGGGATGCTATTCATTTTTGTAACTTTAGGTTATATCCTTAGCATTAGTTTCTGGGCTAAACCATTGGTGAACAACAAAACCATCAAATTTTCTGAATTATTCAGCCGAAACAAGTAGGTATTTATACATAAATTAAAAGTTTAAATTTATGAAAATTATCGGAGTCGATATTGGTGGAACACACATAGATGTTGCACTCATTGAAGATAAGAAAATTATAAAAAGCTGCTCTTGTCGCACTCCTTCAACAGAAAATAAAGAAACGGTTACAAGCGCAGTTGAACAAGCCATCCAGAAATTGTTTGCCGACGATGTTGCCGGAATTGGAGTCGGTGTTCCTGGTCTGGTCGATTTGGAAACCAACGATGTGCTCGATGTGTATAACATTCCGTCGTGGGATCGTGTACCCTTAAAAGCGATTCTTGAAAAACGTTTTCAAAAGCCGGTTTTTGTAAATAACGATGCCAACTGTTTTGCAATCGGCGAAAAATATTTTGGGAAAGGAAGGAACTATAAAAATTTTGTTGGAATTACTTTTGGAACAGGAGTGGGCACCGGAATTGTCATCGATGACAAATTGTATTCGGGGCGTTTTTGTGGTGCAGGCGAATTTGGCACCATTTATTATCTCGATAAATCGGTGGAAGCTTACTCCAGCGGGCAGTTTTTTAAAGACCAAAATCTGGATGGAAAAATTCTTGCTGAGAAAGCAACGGCAGGTGATGAAGAATCAATTCAGCTTTTTTATGAATTTGGAAAACACATTGGACGGGCAATTGCAAATGTTCTTTTTGCTTTAGCTCCCGAAGCCGTCATTTTTGGAGGTTCGGTAAGTCGTTCCTATCAATTGTTTGAGCCGGGTTTGCGCTGGGTAATGGAAAATGAATTTCCGTACCAGCGACTATGGAAAGCGTTAAAAATTGAAATTTCGGATTTGGAAAACAGCGCTGTGCTTGGTGCTTCTTCGTTGGTCCTGGAAGTTTTGGAAGCATAAAAAAGAACTGAGCCACCAAAAGGGCAATCCAGTCATAAAAAAGGGCGCTATGCATTGCATAACTCCTTCTCTTAAGTGGGTCGTGGCAGATTCGAACTGCCGACCTCATGCCTGTCAAGCATGCGTTCTAAACCAACTGAACTAACGACCCCTGTCCCTGTCATCCCTGCCTTTGCCGGCAGGCAGGCACCGGCTGGCGGACTAAACCAACTGAGCCCTGCCTACCGGCAGGCAGGTAACAACCCTTTACTGCAAAAATAGAAAAACAAGTTCAGCAACCGTGTTACCGAACTTGTTTTTTTATGCGTTTATATAAAGAACTTCAATACAAAAAGTATGGCCAGCACAATCATTACCACCGAAATGTCTTTCACTTTTCCGGTGAGTAGTTTCAGCAGTACGTACGAAAGCATTCCGAAAACAATTCCTTCGGCAATGCTGTAAGTAAGCGGCATAACCAAAATGGTAATGAATGCCGGGATGGCTTCGGTGTAGTCGTCGAAATTAATTTTCAGGATGGGCGACATCATAAAAAAGCCAACCAGTACGAGTGCCGCTGCAGTGGCTGCAGGTGGTACCATGGTAAATAGTGGTGCAAAAAACAGTGCAATTAAAAACAGGGCTGCGGTTGTAAGTGAGGTTAGTCCGGTGCGGCCGCCTTCTGCAACTCCCGATGCACTTTCAACATAAGTAGTTACGGTACTGGTTCCCAAAATGGCACCCACCGTTGTACCGATTGAATCCGCAAAAAGCGCCTGTTTGGCACGTGGCACTTTCCCATCTTTGGTAAGCATTCCGGCTTTGTCGGAAACACCAACCAGCGTGCCCACGGTGTCGAACATATCTACAAAAAGGAAGGTGAACAGTACAATCAGCATGTCCATGGTAAAAAGTTGCGAAAAATCGAATTTGAAGAAAATCGGGGAGAGCGACGGTGGCGTATCCACCAGGTTTCCTTCGGGCATGTGGGTAACGCCAAATGGAAGCCCGGCAATGGTTGCAACAAAAATTCCAATCAGCAGCGCTCCTTTTACCCTCAGGGCAAGCAGAACCGCAGTTAAAACAATTCCGCCCAAAGCTACCAGCACTGCCGGCGAACCCATATCACCAAGTCCTACCAATGTAGCATCGTTGTTAACAACAACTCCCGCGTTTTGCAATCCGATAAAAGCGATGAACAACCCGATACCTGCCGAAACCGCATGTTTCAGCGATAAAGGAATCGCGTTAACAATCAGCTCGCGTATGTTGAATGCCGTGAGGATAAGAAAAATGATACCTTCGATAAAAACGGCGGTGAGCGCAAACTGCCAGCTGTAGTCCATTCCCAGCACTACGGTAAAGGCGAAAAATGCGTTCAGTCCCATTCCCGGTGCAAGCGCAAACGGCAGCCGGGCAACCAGCGCCATTACCAGGGTTGCCACCAATGCCGAGAGGGCAGTGGCAGTAAACAGCGCATTTTTGTCCATTCCTGTCGCGCTCAGTATATCCGGGTTAACTGCCAGGATATACGCCATGGTCATGAATGTGGTTATCCCTGCCAGGATTTCTGTTTTTACGGAGGTGTGATTCTCTTTTAATTTGAAAAACCGGTTCAGCATAATATTTAATTTTAGAAGGTGACTTTCGCTCCGATGGTCGGCATGATATCGAATCCTTTTGCGACAAAGTTACTGCTTAATTCAATTTCAGTTCCAACGGCAACATTTTTATTGAAATTGTACCAGAGTTGCGGTTCCGACAGAAACCGGAAATCGGTGCCCCAAAACATCTCCTCTTTCCAGAAATCGGCAAACCCGGTAAAAGTTAATTTGTTTTCCATCATCTGGATGGTCCAAACCCCGGTTAGCTGAAATGAAGCATCTTCTTTTCCCTGGATGTATTTGTAATTGGTTTGAAACGTAAAAATTTTAGAAAAATCAGCCGAAGCCCATGTACGTTCAAGGCCCGCAATCCAAACATTTTCAATCGGTATGAAAGGTGATTCATCTCCATCCAATTTTAAAATACCACCGTTGTATTCAATTCTCGGCATAATTTTTTGGGTTTCATTCCATTTAAAGGCGCGGGCAATTTCCCAGTAAGCCAGCGAAATTCCGTTATCTATACCGCGTGTGTCGGAGCTATAATCCATGTCGATAAAGAAGAAGGTGCTTCCCCAGCTGTCGGGCCTGAACATTTCAACTGTTGATGTGAAAAACTTCCGGCCTTCTCCCAAATCGTAATGTAACTGAATGTTTTGTGCGTTTGTTGTTATAAATGCCGTTGCGGCAAAGACGAAAACAAGTAAAATTCTTTTCATTATTAAAGATGGTTCGATTTATAAATGCCGCAAAAATATATATTTTATTCAATTTTGAAATTGAATTTTTTTGAAGTTGAAAAGCGGTAAAAAATAAACCCCGGCAAAGGACTGGCCGGGGCTATTTTTTCATCGGGAAGATAAAAAAATATGGGTCATCTATAAATAGATGATGTGAAGATACGAAAGTTTTACCATTTTTCAAATTTTTTTGAAAGGAAAAACAGCCTGGTTGAAAAATAATAACGATTGAATTGTTACAGCATGGGACTTACGGTGTGTGCCAGCGATTCTTTTAATTTGAAGTGCCAGGGGCGCTGACTCCACTCTTTCAGTTTTATTTCGCGGCTGTTTTGAATATCTTTTTTGAAAATACGCATCAGTTTCGAGGTAAAATCTTCGTCGTAAATAAAAGCATTTACCTCGAAATTGGTTTCAATACTGCGGAAGTCGAGATTGGTAGTGCCAACAGTTGAAAAAACGTCATCAACAATAACATATTTGCTGTGAATGAACCCGTTTTGGAAAAAGTAAATTTTTACCCCAGCTTCGAGCAGCTCTTCTACGTATGAAAATGAGCACCATTTTGGAATTCTGGCATCTGATTTTTCCGGTATTATAATACGGACATCCACATTGCTTAACGAAGCCATTTTAAGTGCCGATACAATTTGCATCGGTGGCATCAGGTAAGGTGTAGTAAGGTAAACCCTTTTCCTGGCATTGGCAATAGCTGCAAAAATTGCCTGCCCAATGCTTTCCCAGTCGGAGTCGGGACCGCTGGCCGAAATTTGAACCGGAACGCCTTTGGTTTCCCTGAGGGGTGGAAAATAGTTTCTCCCAGTTAGGTTTTCACGCATTACAAAATACCAGTCGGCCGTAAAAACAACCTGAAGGCAGGTGGCCGCATCTCCATCCACCTGGAGGTGAATGTCGTTCCATGGGCCAATTCCCTTAACGCCTTCAAAATATCTGTCGGCAATATTAAGTCCTCCGGTAAATCCTGTAATGCCGTCAACTACAATTATTTTCCGGTGGTTACGGAAATTTACCCGCGAAGTAAGCCGGGGAAAACGTACTTCCATAAACGATTGAATACGGATGCCGCTGTTTTTCATTTCCCGGATGAATTTATCACTGAGCCCCCAACTCCCCACATCGTCAATTATAAGCCGCACTTCCACACCTTCAAGGCTTTTTTCGATGAGGAGATTTTTCAAGTGGTTCCCGATTTTATCGTCGGCAAAAATGTAATACTCCAGGTGAATGTGATGCCGTGCCTTCTTTATGGCCGAAAAAATGGCTTTAAAAGTCTGGTCGGCATTCACCAGTATTTTCAGTTTATTGCCGGTTGTAAGCAACGCATCAGAATTATTGAGTAACAGGCGGATAATGTTCTCTTTTTCAAGAATTTTTTTGTCGAGATTTGAAAAAGCCTGTTCGAACTGGCGAAGCTGTTTCATCGATAGTTTCCGGTATTGCCCCAGGCTTTTTATTCCTTTTCTTGAGTAAAGTTTGCGCTTGCGGTATTCCTGACCAAAGAAAAGATAAAAGACCACACCGAAAACAGGCAAAAGGACGAGCAGGAGAATCCAGGCAGCTGTTTTATACGGCGACCTTTTTTCTAAAACAATCATTATGGCAACCGGTATGGCGGTAACCAAAAAGATTAATGAAAAAGAAGACCAAAAGTCCAGTACAGGATTCATTTAAACTTTTTTCAGTAATTTATATTTAATTCAATATTTTTGCTTTGTCCGGATTATTCAATTTATCGCGGGAAAACAATTTTGGCATAAAATTCGTAAAAATTATCAGTAAAAAATAATAGCAATAATAATGAAAACGAAAAAATTAAAAATAGTGAAACAATTCATTTTTTTTATTGGGTTGGTTTTGATTTTTGCCGCCTGTGCATCGCAAAAAAATGCAGTGAAAACTGATAATAATAACGGGGTTGAAATAATGGCCGAGGATTCAGTTGAATATGAAATGGAAACATTTGATTCAAAATTTGAAACCTGGTACCAGTTGCACAATAACCCGTCGCAATACCGCTCACAGGAATATTACGAAAACTGGAATAAAAGGTATGTAAATGCCTGGAACCATAATGCCAGCCAACCGCAAAAAAGCTGGTTTTTTGAACCTATTGTGGGGTACGACCCAACCATAGATTACGGCTTTGAGCTAAACCACGAACTGTTTTACTATTTTCAGTATGTTGAACGGGTTTTAAAAATTGAGATTATGCCTGGCGGACCGCGTAGTATTGCGCTTTAAGGTTGGTTTCGGAAAACTTTCAGCCAGTCGGTTTGCAGAATTTCCTCAGCAATTAGTTTTCCCCTGATTCCCGGTGCTGAAACTCCCCGGTAAAAAAATTTGTTGCCAATAAATACATGCGATTCATCCCATTGGCCGGTTTGAAAAAAATTTTCAATCAGCTGCCGGCCCCCTTCAACAATAACCGACTGGATTTTGCGATTGTAAAGTTCATTTAAAATCAGATTGATGACATTGTTGTTGAAATCGATTTTTAAATATGAAACCTCATTGTTGCCTTCGGTTTTTATTGAATTGAAAACAAGTGTTTTATGTTTGCCGTTAAAAAGATTGTGCGATAGCGGCAACCGCAAATTGCGATCAATCACCACCCGCAGCGGGTTTCTACCGGGCCAGTGACGAACTGTAAGCGAGGGGTTGTCTTTTTCTGCCGTATTTGTGCCCACAATTATTGCATCTTCCTGCGAACGAATTTTGTGGACCAGCCGAAGTGCCAGCTCGCCGGTAATCCAGGTGGGGGCACCAAAGTTTTCAGGAGTGCGGTCCACGTCAATAAACCCATCGAGCGTTTGGGCCCATTTCAAAATTACATACGGCCGTTTCTTTTCATGAAAACAGAAAAACCGTTGGTTCAGTTCCCGGCTCTCTTCTTCCAAAATGCCTACTATTACTTCAATTCCTGCTTTTTTCAATTTCTCAATTCCTTTGCCGGCCACTTCAGGAAAAGGGTCAACAGTGCTGATAACCACCTTCGGAATTTGTTTTCTTATTATCAAATCAGAGCAGGGAGGAGTCAGCCCGTGGTGAGCACACGGCTCAAGGTTTACGTAAAGGGTGCTGGTTTTAAGCAGGTTGCTGTCGGGTGCGGAGTTAATGGCATTTACTTCGGCATGGGGGCCACCATACTGCCGGTGAAAACCTTCACCAATTATTTTGCCATTGTTAACAATCACGCTGCCCACCATCGGATTTGGTGCCACGCTTCCGGCTCCCAGTTCTGCCAGCTCCAGGCAGCGGTGCATGTATTTTTCGTGTATCTCCATTTGCCGCGGAAAAAGTATCTTTGCATTGCCAAAAGTAACACAATGAAAGCGACTATTCAATACATCGAAAAAGAATTAACCGGTTTGTATCCCAAAGCCGAAGTGAAGGGTTTTATCCGGCTCATATTTTGGCACCTTTTTCAGTTTTCGTACACCGACCTTGTTCTTCGTAAAAATCAGAAACTGGAAAAATTTTCTCAAAAAAGAATTGAAGAAATTGTCGAGCGGTTAAAAAAATTTGAACCCATCCAGTACATTTTGGGCGAAACCGAATTTTTTGGGCTGAAACTGACAGTAAATCCTTCGGTACTTATTCCGCGCCCCGAAACAGAAGAACTTGTTCAGTGGATTACCACAACTGTTGAAGATGAAAAATTATCGGCTGTCGATATAGGGACCGGCAGCGGCTGTATTGCGCTGTCGTTGAAAAAGGAATTGAAAAATGCCGTGGTGACTGGTGTGGATATTTCAGCAGAATCGATTCTGACAGCCCGCCAAAACGCTGAAATAAACCGGTTGGATGTGACTTTTAAGCAGGCCGATATTTTGCAGTGGGAAAAAGAAAAGTGGGAATCTGTTGATTTAATTGTCAGCAATCCACCCTATGTGCGCGAACTGGAAAAAGCTGCCATGCACCCCAACGTCCTGCAATACGAACCTGAAAATGCTTTGTTTGTTTCCAATACTAATCCGCTGGTTTTTTACCGAAGTATTGCTGATTTTGCAAACCGGTATTTAAAGGTGAATGGCTGGCTGTTTTTCGAAATAAATGAAAACCTGGGAGAAGAATTGGTCATTTTGTTGGCTGCGAAAGGATTTGGCGCAATTGAAATTAAAAAAGACATTAACGGGAAAAACAGGATTTTGCGCTGCCAGAAAGGAGATTTTTGAGTTTTTTGCAGATGGTTTTTATTTTTGAAAAGTATAAGAATGTAAATTGAAATTTCTTTGACAACTTTACGCGGTAAGAAGGATTTTAACCTTGAGTAGTGAGAAAAATTGTAATTTTTATATCAATTGGTATTAACCTGCTGGCAGTATTGGCGCTGATTATGTCCTACGTTTCGGGTCATTTCGCACCGGATAAATGGTGGCTTCCATCTTTTTTCGGGTTGGGGTACCCGGTGTTTCTGGGGCTTAATTTATTCTTTATTGTACTGTGGCTTCTTGTAAATCCACGTTACATGTGGTTTTCGGCTATTGCTATCGTGTTGGGCCTCGGCACCCTGTCGCGTTTCATTCAATTTAGTGGAAAAACAATTGAACCCGGCGACATTAAAGTGCTTTCTTACAACGTGATGCATTTTGCAGGCAACAATGAGCTGATGCCGAAAGAAACTGCCGACGAAATCAAAAATTTTCTGTTGGAACAAAAGCCCGATATTATTTGCATGCAGGAAGTACGACTTTGGAAAAACAGTATTTTCAACCTGGGTGAAACAGTTGAAGAGTTTGATTTTATCAATCATTATCAGTTCGCCCGGTCGAGTACAACGTTTGGTAGTGTAACGCTTTCCAGGTATCCCATTGTTAACATGGGGGAAATCAGGTTTGAAAATTCGAGGAATATTACCATTTACACCGATTTGCTGATTGGCAGCGACACAGTTCGGGTTTTCAATGTGCATTTACAGTCGTACCAGATTGATCCGGATAAATATTCTTTTATAGAATCAGGAGTAGATGACGAAAAAGATTTGGACGACATGCGTGAAGTGGGGTCGCGGTTTAAAAAAGGATTTCAGCTGAGAGCGCAGCAGGTCCGCAAAATTCGCGAATATATTGATGATTCACCTTACCACGTTTTGGTTTGCGGCGATTTTAACGATCCTCCGGCCTCTTATGCCTACCGTCAGTTGCGCAAAGGTTTGAAAGATGCGTTTGTTGAGTCGGGCAGTGGAATTGGCCGCACGTATGTTGGGAAGCTGCCATCTTTTCGTATCGATTATATTTTCCACAGCCCGGGATTTGAATCGTATAATTTTAAAACTTATGACTACATGAATTCCGACCATCTGCCGGTTTCGTGTTGGCTAATAAAAAACAACCAATAATTTCCCCAATTACGCAACCTTTTTCAAGCAGATTAAATCTTCCTATTAGTATTAAAATTAACCGTCGATGATGTATAAGAATTTATTTCCCGTAATTGTATCGGTTGTTTTCTTGTTTTTAATTATTTTATCCTGTAAAAAGGAAATTGACACAGAATATAACTATTTTCTGATTCCGATAGATAGTGTTGCTGTTCCAGATACTGTTAAAACAAGCAAACCGTTTGAAATTACTTTTTTTGGACTTGTCGGCACCAATGGCTGTTACAGTTTTTCAGAATTCGTTGTGCAGAAACTGGATAATGAAATTACTATAGAAGCCTGGGGAAAGAATAAAAAAGAAGCACAAATTTGCCCTCAGGTAATGGTTTATCTGCGCGGAAAGAAAATGAATTATTCTCTGTCGGAACCGGGAGAATATTTGATAAAAGTAAAACAGAATGAAAATTCTTATCTTCAGTTTCCGCTTGTGGTGAAAGAATGAAAAGTAATGATTAGTTTTCGGCAAGAATTTTCAAAGCAGTTTCTTTGTCTTTTTTAAGTTGTTCCACCAAAGCTTCAGGTCCGCTGAACTTTTTTTCGTCTCTTATTTTTGCTTCAAAAATCAATGTAATTTCTTTGTTGTAAATATCACCCGAGAAATTGAAAATATGCACTTCAATGCTGCGGTTGTCGGCATTGTTGTTAAAAGTGGGGCGGGTGCCAATATTCAGCATTCCACTGTATTTTTTTTCCGAAAGAATAATTTCAACCGCATAAACACCGTAACCCGGAATGAGTTTGTTCGGATCGGACGCCTCGATGTTGGCCGTGGGAAAACCCATTTTGCGTCCTACTCGCTGCCCTTCCACCACAGTGCCGTGCAAAGTAAAACGGTATCCGAGAAATTTGTTGGCCAGTTTAATGTCTCCATCCTCAAGGGCGTTGCGAATACGGGTGGAGCTCACGTGAACTTCGTCAACCAACAGGGCATCCAGTTTTTCAATTTTAAAATTGTAGCTTTTTGCACACTCTTTCAGGTATTCAAAACTTCCCTCGCGGTTTTTGCCAAACCGGTGATCGTACCCCACCACCAGGCATCGGGTTTTTAATTTGTCAACCAGTATATTTTTTACAAAACTGCTGTAGCTTAACTCCGAAAACGATTTGGTAAAGGGGTAAACAATCAGGTGATCGATTCCCGACTTTTCAAATAGCTGCTTTTTTTCTTCAATGGTAGTAAGCAGGCGGAGGTTGCCTTCGTTTGGTGCCGTAACCAGCCGGGGGTGGGGGTGGAACGTAAAAATAACCGATTCGCCGTCATGTTTGCGGGCAAATTCTTTCAACCGGGCAATTACTTTCTGATGCCCCAAATGAACCCCGTCGAAGGTACCGATGGTAACTACCGGGTTCTTTGCTTCAAAGTTGTTTATGTTGTGATATACTTTCACTGTTTACTGCTTTTCGATGAACATAAAATTTTTTCAGCGATAATCCGTTACAAAAATTGCGAAAAAAACTTTCTCACAAAATTCTTTAACCGGAATAATTGGTTTCAATTAATTTTTGCATGTGTACGGTTATGCGGGTTAAAATATGTTATTTTCGCGGTTTGATAATCATAAAAAACTGGAAATTGTTAATTTTACGCCTCTTAAAATCAAAAACTGGATATGAAAATCAGTAGGTTATTAATTGCAATGTTTGTTGCAGGAATTTTATTGGCAGGTTGTGCCAAAGATGAAAACCGGTTTACTGTAAGCGGAAAAGTTTCACACGCCGAAGGGGAAACCATTTACTTAGAAAAATTATTGGTTTCTTCCACACAACCTCTCGACTCAGCTAAAATTGACAAAAATGGAGAGTTTAAATTTAAAGGCACCACCAATATTCCTTCGTATTATTTGCTTAAACTTAGCGACAACAAGTTTATTACGCTGCTGATTGATTCGCTTGATGAAGTGATTGTTACTGCAGATGCTGTAAACTTTGAACGCGATTACCACGTGGAGGGTTCTACCGGCTCGGTGCAGGTGAAAAAACTCACCGATCATCTCAATTCCACGCAAAAGAAACTCGATTCGCTGCAATCGCTACATAATTTATACAAAGGAAATCCTGATTACCCGGAAATGAAAGCCCAATGGGAAGAGGAAGCCCGGAAAATCAGAGAGGAGCAGGTGGAATTTTCCACGCAGTTTGTGATGGATAATCCTTTTTCAATGGCCAGTGTTTTGGCGTTGTACCAAAAATTTGGCGAGCAAAATTACGTGATAAACGATTTGCAAACCATGCGGGTAGCGGCCTCTGCCCTTAATTCCATTTACCCGGAATCGGAACATGTAAAGGCACTGTACCAAAATACTGTGCAGTTGTTAAAAAATGACCAAAGTGCCCGGTTACAGAAATTAATTCAGGAACAGGGCGAAAACAGTCCCGAAATTGTGTTGCCCACACCCGAAGGGGAAGAAATTGCACTTTCGTCGTTACGCGGCAAAGTTGTATTGCTGCAATTCTGGGCGGCAGTCAACCGTGATTCGCGAATTTTAAACCAGGCCCTCGTTGCGGCCTACAAAAAATATAAAAACAAAGGGTTTGAAATTTATCAGGTGAGTGTTGACGATAA
The DNA here is from genome assembly GCF_055108615.1 of Tangfeifania sp. Taxonomy (NCBI): domain Bacteria; kingdom Pseudomonadati; phylum Bacteroidota; class Bacteroidia; order Marinilabiliales; family Prolixibacteraceae; genus Tangfeifania; species Tangfeifania sp. The sequence continues at coordinate 44,620 of NZ_JBSQIC010000003.1, forward strand.
CCGGATTGAATGGGTTGATGCCATTGACAAGGATGGACTGAGCTGGATTAATGTGGGCGATATGGAAGGCAGCAAACAGGCGGTGCGGAACTACAATGTTCAAACTGTGCCTTACAATTACCTGCTCAACGAAGAGGGCGAGATAATTGCTAAAGACCTTAAAGGACTGGCGTTGGACAGGGCACTTTCCAGGCTGCTCAATTAAATGCCGGAAAATTTGTAAAATCAATTTTGAACACTATTTTGTCTTGTCAGAAAAAGGAAAAATATATTTTGTTTCCGATGTGCATTTGGGGGCACCGGCGCTCAACAACAACCGTGAACGCGAACAGCTTTTTGCAAAATGGCTCGATTTTATTAAAGACGATGTAAGCGAGCTTTATCTTGTTGGCGATATTTTCGACTTCTGGTTCGAGTACCGGAAGGTAGTCCCACGCGGTTTTACGCGAATTTTAGGGCGGCTTGCCGATATTGCTGACAGAGGGGTGCCCGTTCATTTTTTTACCGGAAACCACGACCTTTGGGTGTTCGATTACCTGCCCACTGAAGTTGGAATGATTGTTCACCGCAATGAATTCATAACCACAATCAGGGGCAAAAAATTTTTAATTGCCCATGGCGACGGGCTCGATCCCGAGGACAAGGGCTACCTGATGCTGAAAAAAATTTTTGTGAGCCGAAAACTGCAATGGTTGTTTTCACGCCTGCATCCGAATTTTGCATTTAACATTGCACATCGCTGGTCTGAGTCGAGCCGGTTATCAAAAATCGACCTCAAAGAAGAATTTAAGGTTAAGAATGAGAGTATGTATAAATTTGCCCGAAATTTTTTGGAGAAGGAGTGGGCAGATTATTTTATATTTGGGCACCGTCATCAAATGGCTAATGAGGAGCTTGAAAATGGGGCCAGGTTTATTTTACTTGGCGACTGGATTACAAATTTCTCTTACGGCGTTTTTGATGGCGATGAGTTTAAGTTGAACAAATTTCATTAATCGAGGTTAGTTGAGAAGTTGAATATTATGGCAAAGGAAGTTTATACACGGATAATTGGAACAGGAAGTTATCTTCCTCCGCGGAAGATTAAAAATACCCATTTTCTTGGGAATGAATTTTATGATGCTGCAAGCAAGCAATTAATTGACAAGCCGAATGAGGAAATCATCCGGAAATTCCATGAAATAACAAATATTGAGGAGCGCCGTTATGTAGCCAGCGATCAGGTGACTTCTGACATTGCAGCCATTGCTGTGGAAGATGCCTGCCAAACGGCAGGAATTTCAAAAGAAAGCCTCGATTTTATTATTGTTGCCCATAATTTCGGCGATATCTACGAAGGGAACGTGCGCAGCGATATTTTGCCCGGCCTTGCTAACAAGGTGAAAATGAAATTGAAAATTGAAAATCCTTCGTCTATTTGCCACGATGTGATTTCGGGTTGCCCCGGCTGGACACAGGGAATGATTGTGGCCGATGCCTTCATTAAAAGCGGCTTTATGAAACGCGGCGTGGTGGTGGGGGCCGATGTATTGTCCCGCATTTCTGACCCGCACGATCGCGATTCAATGATTTATGCCGACGGCGCAGGTGCTACAATAGTTGAAGCCGTTGAAAGCGACGAGCCAACTGGGATCCTTTCGCACTCCAGTCGCTCCGATTCAGTTTCGCATGCCCATTTGCTTACACTTGGACCGTCAAACAATCCCAGCCTGGAAGGTGACGAGTTCTGGGTTAAAATGGCGGGGCACAAGCTGTATATTTACGCCATTAAAAATGTTCCGGGAGTTGTAAAAGACAGTATTGAAAAAGCCGGCCTTGAATTAGCCGACATCAAAAAAGTATTAATTCACCAGGCCAACGAAAAAATGGACGAAGCCATCCTGAGTGGCCTGTTCAAACTTTATGGCGTAAAAAATATTCCGGAAGGTATTATGCCCATGAGTATTAGGGGCCTGGGGAACTCATCGACAGCCACAGTGCCCACTTTGCTCGATCTGGTTTTGAAAGGGAAAATTGAGGATCAGGAAATTAATCCCGGTGATTATATCGTCCTTTGCTCGGTGGGGGCCGGAATGAATATCAATTCCATTGTTTATAAATGGTAAATTATTCTCAGGCAGAAAAAGTGTAAAAAACGACCAGTTTTGGTTAAATTGCCGTTTTTAACAACACAAAATTTTGCCTGATGGATGTAATTACCATGGTATTCCTTGTTATTGGAATCGTAACAGGCGGACTGGCGGCTTCTGTTTTTTTTATTTTCAAAAACCAGAAAAAAATTCAAGGTATTAAAAGTCAGTTCCAGGAAGAGGAGAAGAAACTGGAAACTGAAAAATATGAGGCCGAAAAGCAACAGTTTGTCTGGGAAGATCGCTTTAACTCCCTGAAAACGGAAACCGAAGCCTGGAAAAAAGAACTTGAAACCAAAAGGGAAGAAAACACCCAACTGGTGGGCCGTCTGGAAAAAGCAAATGCCGAATACCTGAACCTGAAGGAAAAGTTGGACACACAAAAAGCCGAGCTGGAAGAAATCCAAAAGAAATTCACAACTGAATTTGAAAATATTGCAGGCAAAATCCTGGAGAAAAACAGTGAGAAATTTACCGCTGCCAACCAGAAAAATATTGGCGAAGTGCTAAATCCGCTGAAAGAAAAACTCCAGTTGTTTGAAAAGAAAGTGGACGACACTTACCAAAAGGGATTGAAAGACCAAACCGACCTGCGTGCCGAGCTGAAAAAATTGTACGAGCTGAATGCCCGTATCAGCGAAGAAGCCGGCAACCTTACCAAAGCGCTGAAAGGCGATGTGAAGAAGCAGGGCAACTGGGGCGAAGTGGTTCTGGAACGTATTTTAGAACGCTCTGGGCTGAATGAAGGAGAGCAGGGGTACCAGAAACAATTCAGCGATTTTTCAGACGATGGCAAACGCATTCAGCCCGATATTGTAATCAACCTGCCCGACAACAAGCACATTATCATCGACTCCAAAGTTTCGCTCATTGCCTACGAACGGGCTGTGAATGCACTTACTGAAGAAGAGCAGGCAAAACACATCAAAGAACATCTCATCAGTTTGAAAGCTCACATTAAAGGATTGAGCGAAAAGCATTACCAGTCGGCACGAAAACTGAATTCTCCCGATTTTGTGCTGCTGTTTATTCCCATTGAAGCATCATTCAGCCTGGCTGTACAGCAAGATCAGGAGTTGTTCTCATTTGCCTGGGACCAAAAGGTGGTGATTGTGAGCCCGTCAACTTTGCTGGCCACACTGCGTACCATTGCTTCCATCTGGCAGCAGGAAAACCAGACCCGCAATGCGCTCGAAATTGCAAGGCAGGGCGGGGCACTTTACGATAAATTCGTGAATTTTATTGGCGATATGGAAAAAATCGGGACCAACCTGCGGTTTACCCAAAACAGTTATAATGATGCCATGAACAAGTTATCTGAAGGACGTGGAAATCTTGTCCGTTCTACCGAAAAGCTAAAATCACTGGGTGCCAAAGCTTCAAAAGAGCTTCCCAAAAATTTACTCGAAGATTAGGGGTTGTTTTTCAGGAAGGATAAAACTTCTTCGGTATCTTTCGAGGCATCAACCTGATCGTTTTTATAAACCACTTTCCCGTTTTTGTCGATGATAAATGTCCAGCGGCTGGTGGTCACTCCTCTTTCCAGCTCAAACTCCTGGCCGTTAAACTCGCTGTTGAATGTTCCGCCATCGCGAACAGGTACACCAAAAAGCCGGGCAATTTCTCCTGTTTCATCAGAAAGCAGCGTGAAGTTGAGGTTGTGCGCCTCCTTGAAAAACTGCAATCCTTCCACATTGTCGCCACTCACGCCAACTACCATAGCATCTTCCGATTCAAGCGCGCTGCTCAGGTCGCGGTACGAACAAGCCTGTGCTGTGCAACCACCTGTCATGGCTGCCGGGTAGAAATAAACCACCAGGTAATTTTCGCCAACATGGTTTTTAATTTTCCAGGTGCTGCCATCGTCGGCTGTAGCTTCAAACGAGGGGACTTTATCGCCGATTTTAAGCCCGTCATTATTTTGTGAAACAGCAACGAACGGAATAGCAAGCAGTAATGCAAATATGAATGTTTTCATGTTTTTTGACTTTTAGTTTGAACACTAATAAATACAGTTGAATGAGCAAAAAGTTTTGAAGTTGAAATAAATCCTTAAAGAACAGTCGCAGTAAATTTTAAATGAAGTTTGAATAAATTGGTTTGAAATGCACAAGGGGTTGAAGGTCAGGATAAATTTCAGTACGATAAAAGTGAGTTCAGGTGCAGCAAGTGCCGGTCGCGGTTGAAACTCACCAATATTCACCGGCTGAAAAATGCTACCTGTCCGGTTTGTCACAAGGACACCTTCCGGAAAGTGAGCACACATTTTCAGTTGTGGAATTAAGCTTTTTCGTTGCAGGTGGCAAAATATTCCGAAAAATGGATGTTTCCTGGATATTGGGTTGAAAGAATCCGGAAATATTTACGGGCGGCTGCAGGGTCGTTTTCAATACTCATGTAAATCCTTCCCAAAAAATAGCGGGCAAGTGTTGCCACAATTAAATCATCGTCGTGTGTGAATTTTTCAATTTTAATCAGTGCGTTTTCGCGTTCAATGCGTTTGCTTTCAATAAAAAAAGGGTTGACAACATTGTCGAAGTAGGCAAACAATTCGTTATAAAGGTCAAACAGCTTCAGCCTGTTCTCCGAAAACGGAAGCTTTTCCTGGTTCAGTTCAGCAAGCAAATTTTTAATTTTTGAACGAAAAAACAGGGCACCGGGAATATTAAATCGTTTAAACTCGTACCGCACCCTGTACGACAAAGTAATGAGCTCTTTTAGCCGGTAATCCAGTTTTTTGGTGTTGTCGGCTGCGCTGAAGTTTTTGAGCAGCTGGTGCAGTTGCCGCGAGTCATCCGAAGAGCGGGTTGTAACAAATTTCCACCAGTAGAGGTCCAGTTTTAAAATATCGGTATAAAATGAGTCAAATTCGTTTCCCGATGCCTCCAGAAATGAGTCGGCTTCCTGGTATTGCTGATTGTAAATAAGCGTAAAAACGGTATCAACAGCAGTCTCTTTGGGGGATGAAAATCCCACTGAGATTGCCGTTGTGAGAATAAGTAGTGTTATTAAAATGCGTATGTTCATTCTGTGTCCGAAATATTTTTTTCAACCAGTTGCATGATTTTCTGAAAGGCTATTTCCCTTTCGCGTGCAATTTTGTCGAGGGCCAGGCTTTTGGCATTTTTAATGCCTCCGGAGTAGTACCGGTAATACCCCGAGCTCATCGATAAAATGGCATCCCAAAAAAACATACGACTGCCAAATATAAATGGTTATTACGCCAATTCCACCAATTAACACCAAAAAATTTAAGCCGCTGCCGGGAATTACTGCCGACATGACCATGGCCAGCCCCGGGCTTTTTCGTTTAAAACTTTCAATGTTTTCAATTTTGTTTCAAATCGTTGGGTGGCTGTTGCTGAGTAACGACAGGTTGTTGTAGGTGAATCGGCTCAACGAAGTTTTAAAAGTCGGGAAGTGGCAATAATTTTATTGTCATTTTCCACAATCAAGTGGGTTGCCACCTTATCCAGACCGTCGAGGTCATTGTAAATGCAGGTTTGTTCCACTACAAATATTTCTGCTCTTAGTTGCAGAAGATCGTAAAGTTCGAGGTTCGATAACTCGTTGAAATGTTTGAATTCGAATGCCATCATGTGTTTTACACTTTTTTTTTGATTTTATTTTAAAAAATCAGACTTGCCAGCAACGTGAAAGCCAGTCCGCAAACCGCAATAATTGTTTCCATCACCGTCCAGCTTTGCAGTGTTTGTTTTTCGTTCATTCCCAGATATTTTCCCACCAGCCAGAAACCGCTGTCGTTTACGTGCGAAAGCAAAGTGGCACCCGAAGCAATGGCCAGCACCACCAGTGCGCGCTGTGGATCGTTCAGGCCAAATTCATTTATAACAGGTGCTATAATTCCGGCTGCTGTAATCATGGCCACAGTTGCCGACCCCTGGGTTACGCGTACAACTGCTGCCAGAAGCCATGCCAGTAAAATTGGAGGTAATGCAGAATTGGACATCGATTCAGCCATAATTTTTCCAATTCCGCTGTCAACAAGAATTTCTTTTAAAACTCCCCCGGCACCGGTAATCAAAATAATAATTCCGGCCGGTCCAAGTGCTTTGGTACTGAGGTCGAGAATTTTTTGTTTCCCCATGCCGCGTTTAATGCACAAAAAATAGGTGGCTATCAGCGTGGCAATTATCAGCGCCGAAAACGGGTGGCCGATAAATTCGAGAATGTCGGTAAAAGTGGATTGGGCAATGTAATTTTTTTCCACTGCGAGGCCGGTAAATGTATTTACAAGAATAAGCAGCAGCGGGATAGAAACAATCAGGGCGATTAAGCTGAATGGCGGAAAATTTTTGGGATCAACTTCCTGTGGCTCTTTATCGAAATCGAACGGCGGTTTCAGGTATATTTTTTTTGAGATGTATTTTCCCCAGATTGGCCCGGCGATTACCGCTGTTGGAAATCCGAGAATTATACCGAACAGAATGACCCACCCCAGCTGGGCGTTGATGATATCGGCCACGGCAACCGGGCCCGGTGTGGGAGGAATAAAACTGTGTGTAACGGCCAACCCTGCCAGCAACGGAATGGCGTAGTACAATAGCGAACGTTTCGTGTCGCGCGATAAAGCGTATATAATGGGGACAATGATGATGAACCCTACGTCCAGGAAAACCGGGATGGCCACTACAAAACCGGTAATCACCATTGCCCACGAGGCATTATCCTTTCCGAATTTTTTTACGAGGTAATGAGCCAGTGATTCCGCTCCGCCCGAGCTTTCCAGCATTTGTCCGAAAATGGCGCCCAGCCCAACCACGGTAGCCACAAAACCGAGGGTGCCGGCCATGCCATCCTGAATGGACTGGGTTATCGAGGTGAGCGGCATTCCCGATGCAATTCCTACAAAAATGGCCGTAATTAAAAGCGAAATGAAAGCGCTGATTTTGAGCTTTAATACCATGAAGAGCAGCAGCGCAACAGCCGAAATAACAATAAGGATTAGTACAGGTGTGGCCATATTTATCAGATTTAGGATTTGGGTTTAAAGTTAGAATTTAACCGCATTTTTTCAAATTTGAACGAAATATATCATTTTTACTGAATACTGTTTCCTGTTAAAAGGAATGTGTGTATTTTTGAGTGAGAAAAACAAAAAATTGCATTTGCACCTTTACACCATGACCTTCGAAAAAACGGTTACCGGTGAATTCCGGTCCATGATGGGTGTTTCACCAACTGAGTTGATCCAAATCTTAACCGATACCGGAGCCGAACTGATTGGTGCCAATTGCGGCAACGGAATAGCCGGAATGGTGGGTATTGTGAAAGAAATTCGCAAGACAAATCCTGACATTCCGATTCTTATACACGCCAACGCCGGAATGCCTGTTTACGAGGACGGCGAAACAGTTTTCCCCGAAACACCGGATGAAATGGCAGCAATCGTTCCAAAAATTATTGCCGCCGGTGCCAAAGTGATTGGTGCATGTTGCGGGACCACCCCGGTGCATATTTCCAGGGTTCGCGAAACGATTAATCAAATGAATTAAAGATTGTCATTCCAGCGAAAGCGAAATCTTATGAATTGAAGCAGATTCCCCCCTTTGTTGGAATGACAGAAAGAAATGAAAAAGATACCGTTCCATATCATCTCCGGGTTTTTGGGAAGCGGAAAAACAACCTTCCTGAAACGGATTATTGATTTATATTCAGAAAAATATAAACTTGGAATTATTCAGAATGAATTTGCGCCTTCCAACATTGACGGGGTTGAATTGAAAAATTCAGGAAAAGATTTTCGGCTGCTCGAAATTAATAATGGGTCGGTTTTTTGTGTTTGCCAGATGGGCGATTTTACCCGTTCACTGGGAAAATTTATTGATGAGAACCAGCCCGATGTATTAATTATCGAGGTGTCCGGGCTTTCTGATACAACTTCCATTTCAGAGGTGCTGTCAACCGGTAAGCTTGGTGAAAAATTATTTCTTGCATCCAACTGGTGTATCGTCGATGCTCCGAATTATGAAAAAACCGGATTGATGAAACAGCGGGTGAACCAGCAAATGAGGATGGCAGATGTTGTTATAATCAACAAAACGGATTTGGTTAGCGATAATCTAAACCATCTTGAGAATGAAATTAAGAAACTAAACCCTTTTGCTGAAATTAAAAAAACAAGTTACTGCAATATTGATTTCGATCCACAAAAAACAGCTGTTTCAAAATTTTATTTCGATAAAAATGAGCCAATGGCACGACCGGAAATTAATTCAATGGTATTAAAATCAGGGCGAAAGATGGTCACTGAGCAGCTGCGTGCCTTTTTAGAAAAATGGGCGCCCCAATCTTACCGGATTAAAGGATTTGTTAACACAAAAGATGGCAAAACACTGGCAGTACATTGCACATTTGAGAAAGTGGAAATTAGTAGTCTGGAAAATTATTTTGGGAACACCGAATTAGTTGCTCTGACCAATCAATTTAATATCAGGGAATGGAACCGTTCTTTCAGGGAATATGCCAGGATTTAAACATTAGTTTGAATTTTATTCGTGGCTCCATATCCGGGTCGTAATTATTCACAACAGAAATTCTTAGAAACAATTTAAATTAGCTATTTTGGTAGAAACTTTTTTGTGTAAAGAGGCGGTTCGGCTACTTTTGTGCGAAATATTGATGTCAACACGATTTAATTAAAAAGATTATTTATGAGCAAGTTTTTAACTGCATCAATTGGCAGGAAGTTTATAATGAGCATCTCAGGGCTCTTTTTGGTTATGTTTTTAGCTGTCCATCTTTCGGTAAATTTATTGCTGATATTTGACGATAGCGGAGAACTGTTTAACATAGCTGCCCATTTTATGGTTACCAATCCATTAATCCGGATAATAGAACCACTGTTGGGGCTTGGTTTTTTGGTGCATATTATCTGGTCATTTTTTCTTGAATATCAAAACTGGAAAGCAAGGCCCGTTAAATATAACCAGAAAAAATCTGCAGTTGCAAGTACATGGACCTCACGGAATATGCTTGTTTTGGGAGCATTGGTCCTGGTATTTTTAATTATCCATATTATTAATTTTTACTGGGTAATTCGTTTTACCGGTGGAGTGCAGGAAATTACCATTAACGGCGAACACATGGAAGATACTTACAGCCTGGTTGCAGGCTTATTTAAAACAAGTATCATTCATGATATTATTTATGTACTTGGGGGAATATTACTGGGATTCCACCTTTCACACGGATTCTGGTCGGCCTTCCATACACTGGGATTGAGTAATAAACAATGGATGAGCAGGCTGCAGGTTATTGGGAAAATTTATGCAGTTATTATTGCAGTTGGATTTTCAATAATTCCATTGTACTTCCTTATTAAATTTTAAACCTGAAAAAGGATTTGTATATGAGCATATTAGATTCAAAAATACCCGAAGGGCCTTTGGCTGAAAAGTGGAACAAACACAAATCGAACATAAAAGTTGTTAGCCCCGCCAATAAAAGAAAACTTGAAATTATTGTAGTCGGAACCGGACTGGGTGGCGCTTCCGCGGCTGCCTCACTTGCCGAGCTGGGGTATAAAGTAAAAGCATTTTGCTACCAGGACAGCCCGCGCCGTGCACACTCCATTGCTGCACAGGGTGGTATCAATGCCGCAAAAAACTATCAGAACGACAATGATTCAGTGTTCCGGTTATTTTACGATACCATTAAAGGTGGTGATTACAGAGCCCGGGAGGCCAATGTTTACAGGTTAGCAGAAGTTTCTCCAAATATTATTGACCAGTGCGTGGCGCAGGGAATACCTTTTGGCCGGGAGTACGGAGGCTTGCTCGATAACCGCTCTTTTGGCGGTGTGCTGGTAAGCCGTACTTTTTATGCAAGAGGACAAACCGGTCAGCAATTGTTGTTAGGAGCCTATCAGGCACTGAACCGGCAAATTTCAAAAGGAAATGTCGAAATGTACAGTCGTCACGAAATGCTGGATGTGGTAAAAATTGACGGCAAAGCCCGCGGAATTATTGCACGCGATCTGGTAAGCGGCGAGATCAAACGATTTGGCGCTCATGCAGTGGTTGTGGCCACCGGCGGTTACGGGAATGTATTTTTCCTTTCTACCAACGCCATGGGAAGTAACGGTTCGGCAGCCTGGCAATGCTATAAAAAAGGCGCTATGATGTCGAATCCTTGTTTTGTGCAGATTCACCCAACCTGTATCCCGGTTCACGGCGATCAGCAGTCGAAACTCACGCTGATGTCCGAATCGTTGCGTAACGATGGCCGCGTGTGGGTACCCAAAAAGAAGGAAGATGCAGAGAAACTGCGTAAAGGTGAAATCGGGCCAAACGATATTCCGGAAGACGATCGTGATTTTTATCTGGAAAGAAGATATCCGTCTTATGGAAACCTTGTTCCGAGGGATGTTGCATCGCGTGCTGCCAAAGAAAGGTGCGATGCCGGTTTTGGTGTGAATGCCGAAGGAAAAGCCGTTTACCTCGATTTTAAATATGCCATCGAGCGGCTCGGAAAAGATGTGATAAAAGCCCGTTACGGAAATCTTTTCCAGATGTATGAAAAAATTACCGATGTTGACCCGTACAAAGAACCCATGATGATTTATCCGGCAATTCACTATTCAATGGGCGGAACGTGGGTCGATTACAACCTGATGACCACAGTTCCGGGGTTATACTCCATTGGTGAAGCCAACTTCTCTGATCACGGAGCCAACCGGCTGGGGGCTTCAGCTCTGATGCAGGGCCTTGCCGACGGTTATTTTGTATTGCCCTACACCATTGGCGATTATCTCGCCGACGAAATTCTTACTCCCAAAGCCGATACCAATGCTCCGGAATTTGAAGAAGCAGAAAAAGCAGTAACCGGCAGAATTGAAAAATTATTCAATATAAAAGGTTCGAAACCGGTTGACTATTTCCACAAAAAACTGGGCCATGTGATGTGGGATTACGTTGGAATGTCGCGTAATGCCGAAGGACTGAAGAAAGCAATTGAGATGATTAAGGAAATTCGGGAAGAGTTCTGGAAAGATGTTAAAATTCCGGGCGAACTGAATAACCTTAATCCGGAGCTTGAAAAGGCAGGGCGTGTGGCCGATTTTCTCGATATTGGTGAACTGATGGCACACGACGCACTCGACAGAAATGAATCGTGCGGCGGGCACTTCCGCGAAGAATCGGTTACCGAAGACGGCGAAGCCAAACGCGACGATGAAAAATTTACTTATGTTTCCTGTTGGGAGTACAAAGGGGAAGGCAAAGAGCCGGTATTACACAAAGAAGATTTGGTGTTTGAGAACGTGAAGTTGACACAAAGAAGTTATAAATAAAGCCCCCTCAATCCCCCGAAGGGGGATGATTCCTAACCTTTGGGGAGGTTAGGTGGGGCTTCAAAATCATATTAATTATGGCAGATAAAATTCTGAAAAAACTCAATATAAAAGTCTGGCGACAAAACAATGCCCAGGACAAAGGCAGGTTCGAAACCTATACCATCGAAAATATCTCCACAGGTTCATCCTTCCTCGAGATGCTTGATATTTTAAATAATAACCTGATAGAAGAAGGCAAAGACCCAATTGCATTTGATCATGATTGCCGTGAGGGCATTTGCGGAACCTGCAGCCTTTTTATCAACGGACGGGCGCACGGCCCTGACACTGAGGTAACAACCTGCCAGTTGCACATGCGCAAATTTAAAGACGGCGAAACAATTACCATTGAACCGTGGAGGGCAGCAGCTTTCCCGGTTATTAAAGATTTGGTGGTTGACCGCACTGCCTTCGAAAAAATTCTTCAAGCCGGTGGATTCATTTCAGTGAACACAGGAGGAGTACCCGATGCCAATACAATTCCGGTTTCGTACGACGATGCTGAAGAATCGATGGATGCTGCTGCCTGTATCGGTTGTGGTGCCTGTGTGGCCACATGTAAAAATTCATCGGCAATGCTGTTTGTTTCAGCGAAAGTTTCGCACCTGGCCAAACTTCCGCAAGGGAAAGTGGAAGCTAAAAGCCGGGCCCGAAAAATGGTGGCCAAAATGGATGAACTTGGATTTGGCGGCTGTACCAATACCGGTGCCTGCGAAGTGGAGTGCCCCAAAAGCATTTCAATTACCAACATCGCCCGGTTGAACCGTGAGTATCTTTCCGCAAGATTCAGCGAATAGAACAAAAATACAGGTGAAAAATAGTAAAGCCTTTCCGGAAACGGGAAGGCTTTCGTTTTTTAATTCACAATTGAATGTGCATAAATTGTTGTGCGAATACACTAAACATATATTTTAAATCCATAACTTCGCATAACACTAAAAAATGAATTATGCCCTACCGTCGTTTGCCAACTACCGATAAAGCCAGGATCCGCGCGCTGGAGGCTGCGCTTAATATTGCTTCAGAGCAAAATTCCGAAAAACTGGCATTCTCAAAACAAACCCTTTATGAACTGAAAAACGTGAAAACTGCTTTTGAGAATCACCTGAAGCATTACGAATTGGATACAAAAATTGAATCTGACAAAATCGGGGATTACAAAGCAGCAATGGATAAGGCCCGGTTGTACATATCGCATTTTATCCAAATGTTGTACATGAGCATTGAGCGCGAGGAAATTAAAAGTGAGATGCTTGCATTTTATGGTTTGCAGGATTTGGAAATGAAACTCCCGTCTCTTGCCAATGAAAAAGAAGTGCTGGACTGGGGATGGAAAATAATTGAAGGCGAACAAAAGCGTATGCAAAATGGAGGAAGCCCTTTTTATAATCCTTCAATTGCCCTCGTAAAAGTAAAAGTTGAAGATTTTAAGGATGCGGCTATTTTTCAGCACAACCTGAAGCGAAATACTTTACGCTCGTACGATAAAATGCAGGAATTGCGGAAAACCACAAATGATTTTATCAGTAAATTGTGGACCGAAATTGAAGAAAATGTACCTGCCAATACACCAAAACACCGTAGGCAAATAGCGCAGGAATATGGAGTTGTTTACGTCTTCCGCAGAAACGAAAAGAAAAAATTGAGGATGGAAGACCTGCAGGTTGATTTGCTATTCGAATTTAATTAACCATTTTTAAAGGTATTATATTGTATAGATAACAATAACATTTGATGCATTTTTATATTTTTGCGGGTAACCAAAACCTGTAAAAATGAAATACTACCGGCTGATAATTGGTGTTTTTATTTTCTCATTTCTAAGTTCCTGCAATCCCAAAAAGGAACAAAATCCCCGCGAGCGTGCCCGTTTTACCACCGACTGGAAATTCACACTGAACAATTCCGAAAACTTTTTCGCTGCTGATTTTGATGATTCCAATTGGCGGGTGTTAAATCTCCCGCACGACTGGAGTATCGAAGGTGAATTTAGTGAAGAACATCCTGCATCGCCCGGTGGCGGAGCGCTGCCCGGCGGAATTGGCTGGTACCGCAAAACGTTCAAACTTCCGCCTTCTGATGAAGGAAAACTATTTTTCATCGATTTCGATGGCATTTACCAAAAAGGCGAAGTGTGGATTAACGGCCATCGCCTCGGAATGCGGCCCTACGGATACAGTTCTTTTCGCTACAAATTGACTCCGTATCTTAATTACGGCGATGAGGAAAACGTGCTGGCCGTGAAAGTCGATAACTCCGAACAGCCCAATTCACGATGGTATTCCGGCTCCGGGATTTACCGGAATGTGTGGCTGGTGAAAACCGACCGGATTTTTGTCGGTCACTGGGGAACATACATTACTACACCCGATGTAAGCCGTGAGAGCGCTACGGTGTCGGTGGAAACTACTTTGGAAAATCAGTTGCCCGACATCAGCAATGTGACTTTGAAAACACTGATTTACAGTCCGGATAATAACCTGGTAACCGAAACTGAATTGGCGCAACCTGTTGGCGCAGGTGAGAAAAAGGTTTATCAGCAAAATCTAAAGGTGGAAAATCCCGATTTGTGGAGCATCGAAAATCCGGCGTTGTACAAGGCTGTTTCTGAAGTTTACACTGAAGAAGGCAAACTGACAGATTCTTATGAAACGACGTTCGGAATCCGCACCTTCCGTTTCGACGCGGAAAAGGGATTTTTTCTGAACGGCGAACATGTGAAACTGTTGGGCGTTTGCAACCACCACGATTTGGGTTGTCTGGGCGCGGCTGTTAACAAACGTGCCATTGAGCGACAACTCGAAATCCTGAAAGAAATGGGCTGCAATTCCATCCGCACCGCGCACAATCCGCCGGCTCCCGAGCTGCTCGAGTTGTGCGACAAAATGGGATTTGTGGTGCAGGACGAAACTTTCGACATGTGGCGCAAAGAAAAGACCGAGTACGATTATTCGCGCTATTTCCCGGAATGGCATGAACGCGATTTGACCGATCATATTTTGCGCGACCGCAACCACGCTTCGGTAATGATGTGGAGCATCGGCAACGAAGTACTCGAGCAGTGGGAGCATGTAGATGCGGACACGCTCAATATTCAGGAAGCCAATCATCTCCTGAATTTTGAAAAGAATATGGATGAAAGCGTAATCAATTCCGGCGAGATGTCGGTAAATTCCTTGCTTACCAACAAGCTTGCGAATATTGTGAAAGAACTCGACCCCACACGCCCGGTTACCGCCGGTTGTAACGAAGTGAATCCCTGGAACAACCTGTTTCAATCTGGTGCGCTCGATATTTACGGCTTCAATTATCACCACGAAAGTTTTGCCGATTTTCCTGAAAATTACCCCGGAAAGCCTTTTCTTGTAAGCGAATCCACTTCCGGGCTGATGTCGCGTGGTTTTTACCAAATGCCGTCCGACAGCATGTATATCTGGCCCGACAGTTACCCGCCCACCGGCAAACCTTACGGCAACGAAGAACAGCAGTGCTCTTCGTACGACAACTGCCACGTTCCCTGGGGATCGACCCACGAGGAGAGCTGGAAAATTGTGAAGAAATACGACTACATTGCCGGCACTTACATCTGGACCGGCTTCGATTATCTCGGCGAGCCCACTCCTTACTGGTGGCCTTCGCGGAGTTCCTATTTTGGAATCATCGATTTGGCAGGCTTTCCAAAAGACATTTACTACATGTACCAAAGCGAGTGGACCGACAAAAATGTGCTGCATGTTTTCCCGCACTGGAACTGGGAGCCTGGTCATACAGTGGACATTTGGGCCTATTCAAGCGCTCCGGAGGTAGAGCTTTTTCTGAACGGCAAATCGCTTGGCGCAAAAACCAAAGGCCCCGATGATTTGCACCTGATGTGGCGCGTTCCGTTCGAGCCTGGGATTTTGAAAGCTGTTTCGCGCGAAAACGGCAAAGTAGTGTTGGAAAAAGAAATTAAAACTGCCGGCGATCCAGCACAGTTAAAAGTAACTCCCGACCGGAAAACCATTTCTGCAGATGGCTATGACTTGTCGTTTATCACCGTTGAAGTGCTCGATGAAGAAGGGAATTTTGTGCCAAATGCCGGAAATTTAATTCAGTTTTCAGTAGAAGGAAATGCTGAAATTTTTGGTGTGGACAACGGAAACCCGGTAGGACATCAACCTCTGAAAGGCAAAGAAATAGATGCGTTCAACGGGAAATGTTTGGTTGTGATTAAAGCCGGCGAAAATCCCGGAAATGTTACATTAACAGCTTCAGCCGAAGGTATGGATTCAACGAGCGTGAAAATTAGAATGAATTAAAGGAATTTTCTTTCAAAACCTGACAGCATCCGTCGGACCTGTCAGCGTTAAAAAATGAGTAAATAAAATAAAAACAGATAAAAATGAAGAAATTAGTAATTCTTTTAAGTTTGCTTTTGGGCACTTCCGAAATTTTTGCACAACTGCCACTTTCATCACCGGCAGAAAATCACCGGTTACTCAACGACCCGGTGGATATCAGCGAAGATTTTTACAATTTTGGCAACTCGTATTTTGTGGCCGACAGCCTCATTTCGTTCAATCCTGAAACCGGCCAGGGAGTAGTAAAGTGGATGCGGCATGCTTTTCAAACACGGCAGGCATTCAATAATATGCTGGCCGGATTGACACCGGTGGATGGGAACGAGTTCCCGGGAGTGGAATATGAAACCCATCCGAAACTGCCATTTGTACTGGAATTTGTTTCGTCCAGAACAGTTCGAATCCGCATGAAATCGGGTGTGGAAGTGGGCCCGGAAGAAGAATCGCTAATGCTGGTAAACGGATTTGCCCCCGAAGATAATTCATGGAAATATTCAAAAATTAAAGACGGGCACAAATACACCAGTCCGTTCGGAGCGGTTATCGTTCGCGAGTTTCCGTGGCATGTTGAGTTTTATGATGCCGATGGAAAGCTGCTTACCAAAACCAATCATCCTTCGGATAACCAGGGAACCTACACACCGGTAAATCCGTTTTCATTCGTGCGCCGTTCTTCTGATTATTCAAGGAGCATGAATGCTGTTTTCAGCCTGTCGCCCGGCGAGAAAATCTACGGCACCGGCGAAAATTTCAAAGCCTTAAACAAACGCGGACAAAAAGTGGTGTTGTGGACCGACGATGCAAACGGGGTGCAAAATGAATCGATGTACAAGCCCATCCCGTTTTTTATGAGCAGTCGCGGCTACGGCATGTTTATGCACACGTCGTCGCCCATTACCTGCGATTTTGGCAAATATTTTAACGGCACGATGTCTCTGATGATTGGCGACGAAGCGCTCGACCTGTTTGTTTTTCTGGGCGAACCGAAAGACATTTTGGATGAATACACCAGTCTGACAGGAAAACCTGAAATGCCGCCGCTTTGGTCGTTTGGATTGTGGATGAGCCGCATCACCTATTTTTCGGAAGAAGATGGCCGGAGGGTGGCCGCACAGTTACGCGAAAACCGTATTCCGAGCGATGTGATTCATTTCGATACCGGCTGGTTTGAAGTGGACTGGCGCAGCGATTACAAGTTTGCACCGTCGCGTTTCAGCGATCCCGAAGACATGATCAGCGATTTGGATGACATGGGATTCAAGGTGAGCCTCTGGCAGTTGCCCTATTTTGTGCCGAAAAATGATCTCTTCCCGGAAATTCTGAATAAAGGATTGTACGTAAAAAATAATAAAGGAAATGTCCCGTATGAAGATGCTGTGCTCGATTTTTCCAATCCGGAAACAGTCAACTGGTACCAGAATAAAATTAAGGGATTGCTCGATTTGGGCGTTGGTGCCATTAAAGTAGATTTTGGCGAAGCAGCGCCTGTTGACGGATTATATGCTTCTGGCAAAACCGGGTTTTACGAGCACAATTTATACCCGCTGCGTTACAACAAAGCGGTGGCCGATATCACCAAAGAAGTGACCGGCGAAAGCATTATCTGGGCGCGGTCCACCTGGGCCGGAAGCCAGCGTTATCCGCTGCACTGGGGAGGCGATGCCGCGAATACCAACACTGCCATGGCTGCTACTTTGAGAGCCGGTCTCTCCATCGGACTTTCAGGATTTACGTTCTGGAGCCACGATATCGGCGGTTTTGTGCAACGCACACCCGAAGATATTTACCGCCGCTGGCTGCCGTTTGGTTTGTTGTCTTCACATTCGCGCACACACGGAGCGCCGCCAAAAGAACCCTGGGAGTACAACGAAAGTTTCAACGATGCATTCCGCCGGGCAACCGAAATGCGTTACAAACTGATGCCGTACATTTATGCGCAGGCCAAACACTCCAGCGAAAACGGCCTGCCAATGATGCGCGCATTGTTTGTTGAATACCCGGATGATGCAGGTTCGTGGCTAATCGACGATGAATACCTGTTTGGACAAGACATGCTGGTGGCCCCGCTTTTTGAAAGTGTAACCAGCCGCGACGTGTATCTGCCCGATGGAAAATGGATTGATTACCAGACCGGCAAAGTATATGAAGAGGGCTGGCACTACATCGAAGCCGGCGAAATTCCGGTAGTTGTGCTCGTGCGCGATGGTGCCGTGATTCCGCACATTAAACTGGCACAATCCACGCAAAATATGGACTGGTCGGAGCTGGAGCTAAAAGTATTTGCCGCCGATGCTGAGTCGGCCAGCGGTTATGTTTGCCTGCCTTCAGACCAGCAATTGGTTGAAGTGAACCTGAATAAATCAGGTAATTCATTTAAGCTGAATTCAAATCCTTTAGAGGAAAAAGGAGTGAAATTTAAAGTGAATTAATAAATAATTTTTATTGAAGGAACTTTGTGTTCCATTGTGAAGAAGGCTCAAAGTTCACAAATTCAGAATTAGACAACTGTCTGTTTTATTTTAATAACTAAACTAAAAATCATGAAAAAACTGCGAACGATTTTATTGGCAATGCTCTTTGGTTTTTATTGTACCGGGGCATTTGCACAGAAATACCGAAATTTTGATGTAGCCGTTTATTGCCGCGCTTACGAAGTTGAAAAAATGGGACAACCTGGCTGGCTCGAATCGGTTTGGGACACGTTGTCGAAACAGGTGCATGTAGATAAAATTTACCTGGAAACCCATCGCGACCTGCTGATTGTTAGCGACGAAACATTGGAGTTTGCCAAAAAATTTTTCCGCGAAAAAGGAATTGAAGTGGGCGGGGGAATCACTTACACCATCGATGAAAGCAACAACTTCGAAACATTTTGCTATTCCAACCCCGAACATCGAAAAAAGGTGCAGGAAATTGCAGAACATACAGCAAAACATTTCGATGAGTTTATTCTTGACGATTTCTTTTTTACCAGTTGCAAATGTGATTTGTGCATCGAAGCGAAAGGCGACCTGAGCTGGACTGATTACCGTTTGCAACTGATGCGGAATGCTGCAGTCGATTTGGTGATTAATCCGGCAAAAGCGGTCAATCCTGATGTTGATGTGGTGATTAAGTACCCCAACTGGTACGAGCATTTTCAGGGGTTGGGCTTTAATCTGGAAGAGGAGCCGGCCCTTTTCGACGGCTTGTACACCGGCACCGAAACCCGCGACCGCTCCGGGAATCAGCATCTGCAGCAATACCTAAGTTATGCCATTTTCAGGTATTTCGAAAACCTGAAACCCGGTGAGAACCGCGGCGGCTGGGTCGATACCGGCGGCCTGCGCTACATGGATCGGTATGCCGAACAACTCTGGCTCACATTGTTTGCCAAAGCGCCTGAAATTACGCTTTTCGATATCCGGCAAATGCGTTATCCGCTGCGGGAAAACCTGAGGCCTGAGTGGCAGGGAATTTTTGATTTCGACGAAATGAAAAAGCCGGTTGAACTGGAAGACGGCAACACTTTTCAACCGGTGACAATGGCACGCGCAGCCGGTTACTCGCTCGAGATTGTGGATGAAGTTTTAGGGGCGTTGGGAAATCCGGTGGGAGTGAAAAGTTACAAACCATTTCATTCCGTGGGAGAGGATTTCCTGCAAAACTATTTCGGAATGATTGGAATTCCGGTTGAGATTGTACCCGAATTTCCGGTAGATGAACCGGTTGTGCTTCTTACGCAAACTGCTTCTTTCGATCCGGACATCGTTGGAAAAATTAAAGCTCAACTAAAACGTGGCGGAAATGTAGTAGTCACATCCGGCTTTTATAAGGCGATGGAAGGGAAGGGAATTGAAGACATCGTGGAACTGCGGGTAACCGACCGCAAAGCGAATGTGAAGAAATTTGCTGCGGGCTGGGGACCGACAACTTCCATCGATAAAGAAATTCTCATTCCGCAAATCAATTACCTGACCAATGATTCGTGGGAGATTATTTCAGCACTCGACGATACAAACGGCTGGCCCCTTCTGCATTCGGCAGATTATTCAAAAGGAAAGTTTTTTGTCTGGACCATTCCCGACAATTTTATCGATTTGTACATATTACCTGAAAATGTGTTGAACTGGTTGCGCGAAACTGTGGCCGGCAACCTCGATGTTCAGTTGGAAGGCCCCGGTGAAGTGAGCCTTTTTGTTTACGACAACAACTCGTTTGTGGTGCATTCATTTTTGGATGAAGAAGTTACAGTGAGTGTTCTGCTGGATAAAACTGGTGTTGAAATTACCGATGTTGCTTCGGGAGAAGAAATTGAAGGGATCCTGCGCGAAGCACCTGTTTTCAGAAACCGGAAGATGGGTGAAGATATTACGGTTTTTGAAGTGACAATTAAACCGCACTCATTCAGGGCGTTTACTTTCTGAAAAATAATTTACTTGTTTGATTGAAGGGAGCCGAATGCATTTTTTCGGTTCTCTTTTTTAATGAGCCACATTATCAGTACCACTGCAACCAGGCTGAAACCGATGGCGAGGTATTCATCCGGGGAGGAACCGATGCTTTCCACTCTTGGATCAACAATATTTTTATCGACCAAATAAATGGCAATCACCGCGAAACCATTATTTACAAAATGAGCGATGATTGGCAGCCACATCGAACCGCTCCATATCAGCAGGTAGCCAAATAAAACTCCCAGTAACAAACGAGGTACAAAACCATAAAACTGCATATGCAGCGCGCTGAAAAGAAAGGCTGCAATCCAAATTCCCCAGTGATGATTTTTTGTCATTCGTGCAAAAATCCGCTGAATTACACCTCGGAAAAGTAACTCTTCGCCAATGGCCGGCAAGAATGCGATCATAAAAAGATTGAAGATCAGTCCTCCCGTTGTTTCAACTTTTAAAAATGCTTCCGTAAGTTCAGCGGCATTCTCTTCGGCGTTTTGCATCCATTGTTCTACTCCACGAAGCCACTCAGGAAACTGCATCTCGTTATTCCACTCGCCAATAAAATTGATGAGTGGAAGCGCAAAAATAATTAGCAAAGTAACCAGCAAAATTGAAGCTCCGTTTACATTTTTATGGAGGTTCAGGTATTTTATAATATTTCCTTTAAACAGCCAGCCCAGTATAATTGGCGGAACTATGAATAATCCGATGGATTGAACAACCTGAAAGTATTTAAGCATTTTAATGCTCTCCGGATCGCTCAGATTGCTTGCGGAAGGAATACTCATCATCGAATCGAGGCCGAAAAGCGGGATGGCCGCCACCAGCGAAAGGAGCAGGAACAGCAAAAAGCTTACAATAATTACAAATGCCGAAAACATTAGTTGCGGGAACGGTTTCATTCCCCGAAAAGCAGTAAAAGCCATATTAAAAATTTTGAGGCAAAGATAGTTTTTATTGGAAAAAGGCCATTAAAACTTCTGTCCGGGAATATCTTCTGCCGGCAGCGTATAAATGTTTTCGGCCAGCATCAAATTCCGTTCACCTCTGTAAACCAGGTAAAGTTTATCGAGATTTAGGTTTTCAACAACAGAATGCATGGAACGGGTCACTTTCGGTGATTCAGAAAATTTAATTTCGAAGCCCAGTTTTTTCCCATTTTTTAATACCATCAAATCGAGTTCCAGGCCTGAGTGTGTCCGCCAGAAATAATAATCACGTGATTTTAATTGTTGAAGAAGCTGTTCAATTATAAATCCTTCCCACGAAGCGCCAACTTTTACGTACGTGAATATTTTATCTTCTTCGAGCGATAAAAGGGCATGTAATACGCCGCTGTCGCGGATGTAAATTTTGGGGGACTTTACCTGCCTTTTTTTTAAATTTTCATGCCAGGGTTGAAGCTGGCGTATCATAAATGTGCCGGTAAGAATATCGAGGTATTTTTTTGCAGTAGGCTCCGAAACTCCCATCGAACGGGCAAATTCAGCGCCATTCCAAACCTGACCATGATAATGCGCAAGCATCAGCCAGAATCGTCGCAATGTTACAGCAGGTATGTTGAATCCATAATTTGAAATGTCCCTTTCCAGAAATGTCTGAATAAAATTTTCTCTCCATAAAAAACTTTGGTTATCATCCGATGCAAGGTAGGAGCGGGGGAAACCACCGCGTTTCCAAAGCTTTTCCAGGTTTTCAGTCCCTACTTCATTCAACTTGAATCCTGTAAGATTAATAAATCCAATTCGTCCGGCGAGGCTTTCCGATGATTTTTGAATTAATTCGGGAGAAGCGCTGCCGAGTATCAGAAATTTTCTGGTGGAGTCAGCTTCATCGGCCAAAACGCGGAGAAGGGGAAATAACCCGGGAATACGCTGGATTTCATCTAAAATGACCAACCCTTTTTGTTGCTGCAGAATAATTTTTGGAGTATTACTTAGCAAATCGAAATCTGCCGGGTCTTCCAAATCGAAAATGGTACTTTCTGTTGATTGGGCAACAACTCGGGCCAGGGTCGTTTTTCCACATTGCCGCGGCCCCATTATCGCCGTAACCGGATTATGCTGAATTGAAATTTCAATTTCTTTTAAAAAATCAGGCCTGAAAATTTCCATTTTTCTTTGTTATTTGTATCAAATATAGATAAATTTTGTGAAATTCTAAAGTTCAACTTTAGATTTTCATAGTAAATAACAAAAATTAACCTTGAAATCCTAAAATCTAACTTTAGGATTTCAAGGTAAAACTGTAATAATTATTTCTTATTTGACACTTTCATTTGACTTATGAAGCAAAAGTCGGCCACCTTTTTTTTCCCTCCCCGCCAGCTGGCGGGATACGGAGGGGGCTTTACTTGTAATTCAAATTAGTTGGCAGAAATTTCTCCACAAACTCCACCGGTTTCCTTTTGCGGCGGGCATAATCGGCCACCTGGTCACGGCCCACTTTTTCGAGGCTGAAATAGCGCGACTCGGGATGTGCAAAATACTGCCCCGAAACAGAGGCGTTGGGATACATGGCATAATGTTCCGTCAGTTTCATGCCGATCTCCTCAGCTTTCAGTAGATTAAAAAGGCTTTCTTTTTCAGAATGTTCGGGACAGGCCGGGTAACCAAGTGCCGGGCGGATTCCCTGGTATTTCACTTTCAGCAGTTCTTCGTGCGAAAGGTTTTCATCGGGTGCATAGCCCCAGAACTCCTTGCGTACACGCAAATGGAGCAACTCTGCAAACGCTTCACTCAGCCGGTCGGCCAGCGCTTCCAGCATAATGGCTTTGTAGTCGTTGTGGTCCTTGCGGAATTCCTTTTTCCATGGTTCAATGCCAATGCCGGCTGTGGTGGCAAATCCACCTACGTAATCCGCTTTATTGGAATGTATTGGAGCTACAAAATCGGAGAGGCAGAGGTTGGGTGAACCTCCTTTTTTCTTCTCCTGCTGGCGGAAATGTAAAAAACGACCGATTTCTTTTTGCCGGTTTTCATCCTCAAAAAGAACGACATCGTCCCCGTCAGCATTGGCTGGCCAGATGCCAAATGAAGCATTTGCCTGCAACATTTTCTTTTCGATTATTTCATCCAGAAATTCGTTGGCTTCGGCATACAATTTCCGCGCCTGTTCGCCCTGTTTTTCGTCATCAAAAATTTGCGGATAGATTCCTTTCATTCCCCAGGTGAGGAAAAAGAAGGTCCAGTCGATGTATTCGCGCAATTCTTCTAACGGATAATCAACGAGGTGTTTCACCCCGGTAAAATTGGGTTTGTAGAGGGGCGAACTGTCCCAGTCAATTTGCTGTTTGTTTTCGCGCGCCTGTTCCAGTGTAAGGTATTCTTTGGGTTTGCGTTGTCCCTGGAATTCACGTATCTGGCTGTAGTCATCTTTTATTTTTTGAATGTAGTTTTCATTTTTGCTGATTAAGTTTGAAACCACATTCACCGCCAGCGATGCATCTTTAACATACACAACCGGGTGCGAATATTCAGGTGCGATTTTCACCGCAGTATGAATTTTTGATGTGGTGGCACCGCCTATCAGCAGCGGCAAATCCATTTTCCGCCGTTCCATTTCTTTGGCAATGTCCACCATAATTTCCAGCGACGGAGTAATCAATCCGCTCAGGCCAATGATGTCCACTTTTTCTTTTTGTGCGGTGTCCAGTATTTTTTCGGTGGGGACCATTACACCCAAATCGATGATTTCGTAGTTGTTGCAGCCCAAAACCACTCCCACAATATTTTTCCCGATGTCGTGCACGTCGCCTTTCACTGTGGCCAACAACACTTTCTTCTGCTTGCTGGTATCTTTCATCTTGGCTTTATCGGCTTCGATGTAGGGCAGGAGGTAGGCCACTGCTTTTTTCATCACGCGGGCCGATTTAATTACCTGTGGCAGAAACATCTTGCCGCTGCCAAACAAATCCCCCACAATGTTCATCCCGTCCATCAGCGGACCTTCGATAACATTCAGTGCCGGCTGGTATATTTTAATGGCTTCGGCCATGTCTTCGTCAACAAAATCAGGAATTCCTTTTACAAGCGAGTGGGAAATCCGTTCTTCCAGCGGTTTTTCGCGCCACACATTTTTTTTCTCCTCTTTTTTGCCTTCGCTTTTGTAGTCTTCGGCAAATTCGAGTAAGCGCTCCGTTGCGTCTGGCCTGCGGTTCAGTACGAGGTCTTCTATTTTTTCGAGTAGCTCTTTCGGAATTTCATCATAAATCTGCAACATTCCCGGGTTTACGATTCCCATGTCGAGCCCCGCCTTAATGGCGTGAAACAGGAAAACTGAATGCATGGCTTCGCGCACCACATTGTTTCCCCTGAACGAGAAGGAGACATTGCTGATTCCCCCGCTGGTTTTGACAAACGGCAGGTTTTCCTTGATCCATTTTACTGTTTCTATGAAATCGACAGCATAATTGTTGTGTTCCTCGATTCCGGTTCCGATGGTCAGCACATTGGGGTCGAAAATAATATCCTGCGGCGGGAAATTTACTTTTTCAGTCAGGATTTTGTAGGCGCGCTGGCAAATTTCGATTCGTCGTTCATACGAATCGGCCTGGCCTTTTTCATCGAAAGCCATCACCACAACAGCAGCACCATAGCGTTTTATTTTTTTTGCCTGTTCAATAAAATTTTCTTCGCCTTCTTTCAGGCTGATGGAATTAACGATTGCTTTTCCCTGCAAACATTTCAGCCCGGCTTCAATTACGTTCCATTTTGAGGAGTCGACCATTACGGGAAGTTTGGCAATATCGGGTTCGGCCATCATCAGGTTCAGAAAAGTAACCATCTCTTTTTCGGCATCGAGCATGGCATCGTCCATGTTCACATCGATAACCTGCGCGCCGTTTTCCACCTGATCGCGGGCAATGGCCAGCGCTTCCTCGTATTTTTGCTCGCGGATAAGACGTGCAAATTTGCGCGAACCGGCCACATTGCATCGCTCGCCAATATTCACAAAATTGGTTTCGCTGGTGAGTTCTACCGGTTCGAGGCCACTTAGTTTTGTGTTGCTGTTTTTGTCGGCTAAATGATGTGGTTTTGCCTTTGCAGCCATTTTGGCGAATTCCCGGATGTGATCGGGTGTGGTTCCGCAACAACCGCCAATGATATTGACATAACTGTTGTCGAGGTAATTTTTTATGTGAGCACTCATAATTTCAGGTGTCTCATCATATTCGCCAAACTGATTGGGCAGTCCTGCATTGGGGTGGGCGCTGATATTAAATGGTGCTTTTTGCGACAGTTCTTTCACGTAGGGCTCCAGTTCGCTGGCTCCCAGCGAGCAGTTCAACCCAATACTCAGCAGGTCGATGTGCGAGAGCGAATTCAGAAACGCACCGAGCGTTTGTCCCGAAAGTGTTCTGCCGCTGGCATCGGTAATGGTGCCCGAAATCATTAGCGGCAGCCGTATTCCGCGTTCTTCCAAAGCCTCTTCAACAGCGAAAATGGCTGCCTTGGCATTCAGGGTATCGAATATCGTTTCAATAAGAATCAAATCAACGCCCCCGTCGATGAGGCCTTCCACCTGTTCGCGGTAAGCGGTTTTGATATCGTCGAATGTAACGGCACGGTAACCCGGGTCGTTTACATCGGGAGAAAGCGAAAGCGTTTTGTTGGTCGGGCCGAGAGTGCCGGCTGCAAACCGGGGTTTTTCAGGATTATTTTTAGTGAATTTATCTGCTGCTTCGCGGGCAATTTTGGCCGATGCTTTGTTCATTTCATACACTAAATCCTGCGTGTTGTAATCAGCCTGCGAAATACGGTTGGCATTGAACGTGTTGGTTAAAATGATGTCCGCGCCCGCATCCAGGTATTTTTCGTGAATCGCAGAAATTATTTCAGGATGCGTCAACGAAAGGATGTCGTTATTTCCCTGTTGATCGTGTTCCGCATTTTTAAGCTTCTCACCCCGGTAATCTGCTTCCGTCAATTTATGCTCCTGAATTAGTGTCCCCATTGCGCCGTCCATCACCAATACACGGTTTGCCAGTTCTTTTTTGATGTCTTTTTTTATGTTTGTCATATTTTTTAACTTTCTCTCTTTTCCCTCCCTTTAGGGGAGGTTAGGAGGGGCTTCTTTATTTCAATATTTTTATTTCGTAATTACCTTTTACCCCGATTTTATCTTCACAAACAATCAAAAGCGATAAAATTTCCGGATATTTTTCTGCCTCGTTGATAACTTTTCCCACATCATTTGGCGATTTAACTTTGTTTCCAAAAGCGGTGGCAAAAGCATCGGCAACCAGTACATCTTTTGCAACCACAACTACTGCATCGGCTTTTCCGTAACTCAGTGAAGGCCCGACTGTTCCTGCCGATGTGCAAATTCCCAGCGGGCTTATTTCTGTTGTAATGTTTAGCCCAATTCTTTCTGATAACGGAGAATCACCCGCAAATACGGATAACAAAAGTTCATTGTTCAATTTAGCGTAGATGTCACCGCCGTTTTCAATAACCAACTCTTCAACCGAAAAGTTCTGAATAATTTCATTCCCCACTTCGCGGGCAAAGAGTCCTGCCACTGTTGCCATTGGGCCGATTCCGGCATTGCCGGCTGCCTGAGCCATTTCAATTGCTTCCTCGGGTGCATTTTCATCGGGTTGAAACGGTTTCAGGCTTTTCTTGAAAAAAGGTTCGGATTGAATGTAGTTGTCGAGTTTATCGCGTAATTCTTTTATTTTATTCAGCGCCACTTCTTTTATCCCGGGTTTGAAAGACTCCGGATCGATGCCAATCCACAAATCGGTTTCCCGGTAACTCACCTCAATACCGTTAAAACGTTCTTTGTTAAATTTATAACGGTAGTCCCTTGATTCGTATTTTTTCTTAAACATATTTTTTGAACCAGATTTCAAAAAGCGGATCGATAAAAAATATTTCATCAGGTGTAACGTCAATTACATCTTTCCCCTCAAGAACAGCTTTGTTTTTGAGTACATTGCGCGGAGTTCCTATGTTGTAATTTCTCATAACTTCCTGGGATGTCAGTTGTTTTTCTCTCTTTGAGATCGCTTTTAGTAAATTAATTTGCATAACACTCAACTCCTCGACAATTTTAATAAAAAGTGGAGAATTGGAGTTGAGCATAAATTCAAGTGCATTTTTAACGGTTTCGCGGGAGGCTTTTTTGGTGGTGAAAGACCATGTAAAATGTGCCAACTGTTGCACATAGTGCGGATGATTTTTCATCAGGTCAGCCATTTCATCTGCCAATTCCCTGCTGATTTTTTTATTTGTTCTTTCAAACGCAGCTACGATAAAATCCTCCCAGTGTTTCCGGTCAATCCGGTTTAAAATTAAGAGCG
Organism: Tangfeifania sp.; assembly: GCF_055108615.1. Classification (NCBI taxonomy): domain Bacteria; kingdom Pseudomonadati; phylum Bacteroidota; class Bacteroidia; order Marinilabiliales; family Prolixibacteraceae; genus Tangfeifania; species Tangfeifania sp. The sequence continues at coordinate 72,183 of NZ_JBSQIC010000003.1, forward strand.
AACCGAAACGGTAAAAGGGAGCTTCCGTTTTATTGAATATTTCAAGCATTATGTGTCGTTTGCTCCCAAAAAAACAGTAGGAAACATTTTGGTGTTTTTGCCATACCGATCGCAGGTTTTTTTGAAAATTCAGACTGTCTTTAAATGTTCCAATATTTTGAAATTCATCGATATAAATAATAATCCGTTTTTGTTTTTTTTGCGCAACTACGGAAGGCAGATTCAGTATTTCAGATTTATGTTTTTTTATTTCTTTCAAATCAAACGAAACGGAGAAATCGACTACCGGGTCAGCGCCAATTGAAATTCGCGGGACTAAATTTTTAAAAAATGATTTTGTATTTTGAATCCATTCCTCCAGTTTCCCGGCTGTTGCCTTAATAATTTCCAGCGCAAATGCTTCATAAAACTCTTCTTCACTACGGATACTGAATAAATCTATCAGGCAATGGATGATTTCAGGTTCATCTTTCTTATTAATAATAAATTTATGTATCAATGATGTTTTGCCGTACCTGCGAGGTGAAATAATAATCAGATGGTTTCCATTGAGTAAATTTTGTTCGAGCAAAACGAACTCATCTTTTCTGTTGATGAATGAGTTAGATTCAACAACCTGACCAAATCGAAAAGGCGAAATATTTTTTACCATTTGGTATTGTACTATTTGGTATTATACCCAAAGGTATAAAAAATTATTTAAAGTTTTACCTGAAATCAATTTCAAACAGGTTTAGTGGGCAGGCCGGGATGCATAACTCACAAACCACGCATTTGTTTTTGTCGAATTCCAGTTCCCAGGTTTCCCTGTTCATGGTGAGCGCGCCGGCAAAGCACACGGCGGTGCAGTTGCCGCAATCGATACACTTTTCTTCTTTAAAATGAATGCGTTTATCGAGTGGTTTACATGTAATCTTATGCGATTGAATGTACTTTACCCCATTCTCAATATTATTTCTTTTGCCCTGAAGTTCAAGCAGTAAGCTTCCTATTTTCCCGGGGAAAACTTCAGCTTTGAGAATGTTAATACGAATGTCGTAATCTTTTACGAGGTGATAGGTAAAAGCTTTGTCGCCGCTCTCGGGTGGAAAATTCAGGATGTATCTTTTTTTAATCATTGTCGGCCTCCGTTTCTTTTAAACTGTTCAGCGAAGTATTTTGAGGAAAATGCTGCACCGGCTGTGAAATTTCAAACCGGCCGTTTTGCAGCCACTCTTTCAGTTCCCCGGCAATTTTACGTGCTTTCGATAAACTGGCCACTGGTGCTGTCCGTACTTTCTTTCCTTTTATTTTTATGAATCCCGATTGCAATTCTTCATAAGTAACCTGCCCCAGTTTGGGCTGTCCCACGGTTCCGTAATCGAGTACCGAAGTTTCTATCTGACTGTTGCTGATTGAAACGCGGCGGGCAATATCGGCATCCAAAATCGGAATTGGAACCCCGATTCCTACGAACATGCTCACGCCGTATTTTTCGTAATAAGCGCCCTGAATGTACCCGGGCGACATCTCTTTCAGATTTCCAATTACCGAAATTGTGGCAGCATTGGTAACCGGAACGCCGAACTCATTTTTCGGTTTGGTGGTGTGAAACTGAGTGCCGTTCCAAATTACAAATCCCTGGGCACCACCCAGAAATATTCGCGTGCCAATGCCGATTGTTCTGAGATCCGGATCATTCAGGAGCGGGCTCAATTCGCCTGAGGTGGAATAGGTTGCATTCCGAAGATTGGGCAGCAATGTTCCCATGTAAGTATGAATCATTTTTTTTGTGGTGTTCACGGCCACGTTGTAGTTCTGGTAGGCATTTCGAGGGTTGAAAAGCGTAAATTCGTTAATGGTGTCGATGTTTATTTTGGTGAGGATATGTTTTCGCGGATAGCAGTCGGTTCCCTTGCCCCATGCTTCCAGCAGCACATCTTTCCCTTCCAGCAGGTCCTGAATAACGTGTGCACCGCCATATTCAGGATTGTCGGGATTGCAGGCCGTTGCGCCGATGTAGGAATCCACAGCAGCCAGCCCTTCATAACAAGGAACTCCGTTCAGCCTGATCTTTTCCATGCGGATGGGGGGGCTGGCATGGCCAAAATTGATTATGGCACCGGATGAGCACATCGCGCCAAAGGTGGCAGTGGTAACCACATCTACTTTTTCAACAATCTCTTCCGGGCTGGCTGTTTGTGCCAGTTTTGAAACTTCTTCGGCAGTTAGTACCACAGCTTTGCCGCTTTTGAGTTTCTGATTAATTTCTGTGTAGGTTTTAATTTTTTGCATAATAAAAAAGTTGGAAGTCGGAAGACGGAAGCCCGGAGATGCCTGCTGAAGGAATCATTGGGCTTTTATTCTTGTCTTCTTTCTTCAATATCGTAATAATGATAAATAACAATGGTAATTTTCTGTAATGCGGTTAAAACCGCCGGCGCATGCACATATTTGCCCCATGCAAATATGTGGAATAAAATAATTTGTAATGCAGTTGTTTCATGATAGCGTTTCAATTATAATTCCGTTTCCGGCCGGGTATTGGCACCTTGTCATCCGTCAGCCGACAGACGGTTGGTTGCCAGAGTTTCGCAGAGCCCGATCTCTCCACTCTTCTGTATAATCAAACACCCTGTGCGAAGAATATTTGATATATTACAAAGTTAGCTGATTTTTCGGGAAATCAAATATTTTTGATTTTGAAAAAGAAAAGTGTGCCGGGTTCTTTGTTTTCAGAAATTTTGCTTGTGTATTTTCGCACAAAGTTGTAAACTTGCACTCCGAAAATCGTAGAAAGTTTTTGGTGAGTTTAAAGTCTTTCCTTTCAACTCGAAACCTGAAACTTTAAACTATTCCGGGCCTATAGCTCAGTTGGTTATCCCGAGTACTCGGGACTGACTCATAATCAGGGGGTCAATAAAAAACACTGATTATTGAAATAGAGAATAATTAAATAAAAACATTCGGGCCTATAGCTCAGTTGGTTAGAGCACCTGACTCATAATCAGGGGGTCGCTGGTTCAAGCCCAGCTGGGCCCACAGAAAATCAAGCAGTTACAAATGTATGTAGCTGCTTTTTTTATTTGATACATACAAGATACATACAAAAGGAACCAAAAAGAACAGAAAAGAGAATAAAAAAACCGCCTAAAAAAGACGGTTTTTAACTGCGTGTTTTTTAATGTTTATCATGCAACAACAGCTTCCCCAACAAATTTGCTATTTGAAACTTCACTGCCATCTTCTTTGATAAACGCTATAAATCCTTGAACAGTGTCGCCGGAATAACTATTTGGAACAGTAACTTCATTTACACCCGTTACTCTATTTGCTCCTTGCAAAATGAATACAGCTTCATTTTTAGTTGCATTATATACAACTAATAATGATTTGTCAGTTGAGGTTGCGCTACCTTCCCCGGAATTATCGTCCCATTCCAAAGATACTAAACCAGCTACGGTTGAATTAATAGTCCCATTCAAAGCTGGGGATAATCCTCCGCGGCTTAACAATGCTTTTGAATAATCAATAACATAATTTGGATAAGTTCCTGTAATTGCATTTTTCAAATTGTAAGACATTGCGCTGTTGAATTGGGTCATTTTAACTGCGTAATTTTTAAAGCCGACTTTTACAAAATCTTTTACCGGCTGTAAGAAGTTTATAACGGTAATGAATTTTGACCGCTGGTCCATCTGTGCTTCTGTTTGCGGATTTGCTACGCTGGCAGGCATTATCCTCAAATAATCGATGCCTTTCCAGTTACCACCTACTACATTCCCGACCTTGCCGGAAACGCCGCCTAAAATACCTTGGTTAATCGTTCCCATGTTTTCTTTAATTTAAAGGTTGATAAAATCATTTTCTGTATTATAAATTTTTTACTTGGACTTGATACGGAGTTAACATGGCCTTAACCCTCTCAAGCATTTGCAAGTTATTGCAAAATTCAGCCAATCGTTTACTTTTGGTTTAGGATGCCGTTGTTTGCTTTTGATTGTTATTAAAGCCTGAAATTTTGAATGGGAATTGCAGTGTGATGCTTAATTGAACGCTTAGGCACCAATAAACGGAAAGGGCTGAAACAGACAAAAGGAAACGGAATAAATGGATTTGTGGGTGGGCTTGTGCGTTTATGCCGTAGTCTTTTGGGAGTTTCAGCCCTGTGGATTAAATTTGCCTAAGCGGGCAATTAATCATTGTTACTTCAAATAATCTTTTTTCCCAAGAATTTTTAGGAACGCTTCTTTTGATAAAGGACAAGTTGCCAATTCAATAAATTCATCTTTTGATAATTTGCATTGTACTGACATTTGTTTAATAAGGTAATTGTCTAAGTCTTTATTACCATGACTTATTTTTGTATGAAGAACGTATTTACCATTGTGGAATAACTTTAGATATTTATGGTCACCATTTGAAGGTACGAAACCTTTTTTCTTTAAATTTCTATAAGTTTTTTTAGGGTCTAACACACTCATTTTTCAATTTTAAGAACTATATGATTAATGTTATTTTTAATGAATATATTATTTTCAGTTAATTCATTATTGTTTAGTGAATTAAGATTGTTGTAAACAAAATTAAACTCTTCAGCAAAAGAAAGCATAGCATCTTTCTCAGTACGACCTGTACCTACTATACCTAAAATTTCAGACTGAATAAAATAATAGTCCTCTTCTTTCTTAAATTGGCATCGTAGAGGATAACGTAAAATATATTTTAAAGACTCAAAAACAATAACTTCAGGGGCATATTCAATAGAAAAATCTTTATCAGGATAAAAGGTAACAATGGTTGACCGTGATTTACCACCTACGGTTTTTGATTTTTTTATTTTACCAACACCTTCGCTGATTAACGGAGTAGTAAGAGGTTCTTTAATTTCCCCCAGGAGGGAATCTCTTACTTTGGATTTTAATTTATGAATTTTAAAGATGGGTACAATTTTATTTTTTGAATCAATATTAACAAAATGAGCTGGCGAATTACCAAATGAATTTGTGAAGGAGTACAAATTTTCAACAATTGGATTGCGAACCGCCGGGACAGGATATAAATCCACGATTTTGGAATAATCACCTATGTTTGCAATTTCAAGTATTTTTTCAACTTTTGTATTGACATCACTGCGATATATGCTCCAATTAATACCTGATTTATTCTCTGCTCTGGAAGAATAAGCAAATTGCGGGACAGCACTCCCTTTTTTAAAACCGGTGAGTTCAATTTTGAAATTGTTAAGGTCAATCGCATTATCAGAAGGCAAATCGATTTTGGCAATAGTAAAAATTAAGTTTTGAAACTCTTGAGCTATTTTAACTAAACTATCAATAGGAAGCGAATTATATTTACCTAATTCACCACTAATTTGAAGATATGCTCCTGAGTTTAAATCAATTTTCATGATGCTAATTTAATAATTCTAAGATATAATCTAACTAGTAAGGTGAAATTGACTTTAGAAACCGGGGTGAACAATTTCGCAAAAAATAAAGCATTAATGAAAAGTGCGGGGAGGAAAAAGTAAAGGCATGGACTTAACGGAACGGAACAAATCGGATGGCAGGAATGGAGGGGTTTAAGGAATTTACGGTTTGAAGGCATAGGGTTTATTGATTAAGGTGTTTTGTGGTGGATTGAAATTTATTTGTGGAAAACGGAATAGTAAATTACCAAACCCCGGAATGACGGGAGGGAGGGATTTGTGGAGTGTAGTTAAGGGAATGCGTTTACTGCGCGGTGCCGAGGCTGGTGAAATGAACGGAATGAAAAAGCGAGACAGAACACGAAATGAAGCATGGCGGAATGTAGTGTCTGGCGAGCGGTTGAATGGAGTGAATGAACCTGCCGCAAGCACATGGATTTTTTAGCACATACATTCAATGCTTTATTTTTTGCACCGCTGAAAGGGAGGAGGGGAAATTGACGGAATTGTTGTATTGGAATGCCAGACATCATAGTACGCGCGGCTACTTTGCATAATACCCCAATTATTTGCCACCAAGGAAATATTCTTGTATGATTTGGCGAAAACATCATTGATAACAAACAAGAGAATGAATAATGAAGATAACGCTCAAGTCCTTTTAATTTATTTCCGAATTTCAATGACATTTCATTGATTTTATAATAAAGTCTAAAAATAATCAATACCAATCAGAACTGTAGTGCTTGTGTCAATAAAATAATAACAAACATGAAATACTTATTAAAAGGTGGTAGTGACAATTTGACGAATTTGCAACCTTTACAATGGGAAAATAACAGATGCAAGGACGATAATTATCCTAACTGGACATGTAAAATTCGAGCGTAATCAATTATAACAGGACTGGCGAAAATAACCAGTCCTGTTTTTCTTATGACAATATTTATATTTGCTTATAATTAAACTTATACAAGACAAAATGAATATTTCAAACTTCACTTCAAACGAATTTTTCAGTTTGCCTAAAACAAGACTTGAAAATCAGGATTTTAAAACGTATGTTAGAGAAACATTGGATGACTTTTTAAACAAGCTGAACGAGTTAGCAAAAACAAATGAATATTTTGAAGATATTCCAGAATATACGCTGGAGTCTATTATTAATAGGCAAAAACACTTAATAAGACAAATAAATAATGCAATCGATTATTATTATGACGGAAAACCAGCGAGTGCTCTTAATAGTTTAAAAAGAGGTTTAAAAAGTAAAGAAAAGAATTTTGAATATTTAATGTATCAAAAAAGATTTTTACCTGAGACCAGTTTTTATAGAATACGAAGACATAAAGAGAACTTTGCATTACCAGCGGATAATTTTTTTCATATACCATTTGAATTAAGAGGAAAAGTAAAAACACAACGATACAGTATTCCTGGATTTCCATCATTATATCTTGGTAATACGGTCTATGTTTGCTGGGAAGAATTAGGAAGACCTAATATGAATGATTTTCAGGTAGTTAGACTTAAAAATATAGATTCTATTTACGTATTAAATTTAGTTCCGCCTACCGAAGAACATATCACACCTAAAAGACGATATAGCTACTTAATGCTCTGGCCACTTATTTTTTCAACTTCAATTAAGGTTAATAAACAAGATGATACATTCAAACCGGAATATATAATACCACAGTTGTTATTACAGTGGGTCAGAAATAAAGAGGACATTGACGGTATTGTATATCAAACGACACATATCGACTTAAATAAAACTAAATCAAAAGGTGAATTTCATAACATCGTTTTGCCGGTAAAAGAAAATAATCCCAAAGGATTGTGTCAACAATTAAAAAGTAAGTTTGAAATGACATCTGCAACTTCAATACAGCTAAATGAATTGATATCAGGTAATGTTATTGATGGTGGGAGTGCGGATGAACCCAATGTGGATGAAAAGATACAAATACTTGAAATCATTAAAGGCCAGGTGTTTCCATATAGTTATTCAAAATTGGGAAAGATGGAAAGCATTTTACTGAAAATGGAAACAAAACCATTTTAAGGGCTGGAATAGCTTTTTGATTTGTGGCACGAAAGTAATGTGTTATTTGCGGGTAGGCAAACAAAAAGTGTGACAAAATGAATTAACAAGCTAAGCAAGTTCTCTTTCATCGATTGCTTCAAGTTCACTTTTTATTAGTTTTAATTCATTTGTAGTTTGAATAGACAGCTGATAGCCATCCATTTCCACAATTACACCAGTATTCCCAATCTGATTAGAAACAAACTTAAAATTTTCTTCATCTTCCAAAAAATCAAGGAATGATGTTAAAAATTCCACGGGTAATTCATTTAACTTTTTAATGCTACTTGTTTTCATTGATTTCCTCTTTTTTCTTTTCTATTAAATCCATTAAAGGTTCTGCCAAAGAATCTGCTAAACATGCCATAATATCTAATTGATAATTATCAAGATTACCAAATCCATATTTTTCCATAAGGTCAAAGCCAACTAGACCGAGATCCTTTTGAGCTGTAAATTTACTATTTTTAATATTCAATTCAGCTGCTCTTATAGGCAATGCAATAAAGGTTGAGTATTTGTCTTCACAACGAGCTTTTAAATTATTTATTTCATCACCTAGTGCTTGTAATTCATAATCATCAGTTTTTGAAATGTTCTTTACATATAGATAATTGCGCATCACACCAGCTCTACTTAATGAATTATAAACAGGTGAATCAGTAGATGGTTCAGGAGCTTTATCCCTGATCATTGAATCGCCACCTACTCTAATCGGATAAAGTTTACCATCAAACAAATATTTAACAGAAGCTGATACTTTGTCCCTATGAACAGTTTTCATATAATTGTCATTAAATGAGGATAGAATGTCTTTAATGAAATCTTCAATTCTTTCAGATGACATCTCTATATTTCTCCTTTTTGTTAAGTATTCTCTAATTTTTTCAACTATCTTTTTATGAATAGTATTGAATGTTTTTCTATCTCTTTTCATACGCAATAGCGCTCGCTGATGGAAGACTATAACTACAGAAATAAGCAATCCATAAACAAATAAAAACCAAAGCAATGTCAGTGTTAAATCTTCTGGCTTTAATCTAAATATAGTATATGCATTTGCAATTAATCCAAATAGCCCAAACAGGCCTGGAATCGAGGCAATCAAAACCATGTTTGTTTGGTTTAGGCCAACATTTATTTTATCCTTAGCCCAAATAAGTGGTGAACTAGTAAGACAGATTTTTTTATGATGTTTCATATTCTAATATGAAGGATATTCAATATTAATAAATTTTAATCATTTTTTTCGTGAAACGCTGGGTGATATATTCACTATCAGTTGTTAATTATTAACAAAGCTATTAATTCTTGCCTATTTGCAGTTTAATTACTTTATAAAGAACTAATAAGCTGCGAAAAATTGTCAATGAAATTAAAGCTATACCGCAAATAACAATTTCGAGGTAAATAGTTGATGGAATTTTGTCGAGAAATAATTTTATCAATGAAAAAATAAAAAACAGCAAAACAAAAATGAATGCTGCCCAGGAAAAAACACCAACTATTCGTTTATAATGTTTACTGCTGAAAAGAAGTTCTAACCCACTCAATGCAATTTTAGGTTTATCCTGAGAATTTTCTTTGTGTGAAATATTGTCTTTAAATGTTACAATAATGGTTAAAGCAGCTAATATAAAACCGGCTAATGATATAGAAGTATTTACCATATCAGAAAATGCGGATTCGGCTTTTATGGCAGAAATAGTATTGCCCGGTTTTTCAATAACTTGCACCACTATTATAAATACTACACACAAAACTAAATCATATAACAGAGGCCTTTTTATGTAGATGTTTAATAATTTAGTCATCGCGCAAACTCTTTATAAAATTCATCTTGCATTTTTTGAAAAATATCAGCACTTATAATTGCTCTGCTTTTCGGTTTCTTCTCTACTTTGACTTCACTTTTTACCCAAAGATTCAGTAAATCAAATTCCTTTATTCTGTTATTCCGGGCTTCGTCTTCCGCTTTAACTTTTAAGGTATTAAAAACATTTGTTGCCGTCTTATCATTAATCAACTTACCTATGATATTCATAACTTTGGAGCGTATTTTCATGGAAGAACGTAAATCCCGATAATCGTAACTGAATACCAAAGTTACATATTCTGCATCAGAAACATTTGAACTGGTTTCAAATGCATCAAATAATTCTCTATCAAAGTCCTGGATGCGTTTCCAATTGTCTTTATGAACTTTTGCGGTTACCATTGAAATATTATTTATGCGTTTTCGATAACTATCGAGGTCATCTCGTTGCATTGGGTAAAAGTCGATTTTTTCAAAAATTTGTAATGCTGAACCTTTATTAGTTAGGTAGCCGGTAAAATCTGTTATGCGAGGGCCATATTGATTAAACTCCAATGAAAGCATTAAATCATTGTCTTTATAGGAAAGTATGAAATGACTTGATTCTACTATTCCTTCGGACTCAGCAGCTTCAATATCCCGAATAACATCATTTACCGTATTCATTAATTCTGGGAAAACATCCATTCTAATATTCAAAAGCTTTCCCCTTATATGCTTATATTCAGGCATAAATTTTATATCCGTCATATAAAGCATTTTAGCTCCATGTTCAAAAAACCGATTTCGGTGTTTTGTGTCCTGGAGTTGCTTAATTATTTTAAAAACAGAATTAAATTCAGAAAGTAATTTCCCTTCAGAAAGGATAGGTTTAATTTCGAAATAATTGATTTTGCGGTCGACGTATTCGATTTTCATAGTTTATAATTTAGTTTTTTTGTATTTTATTTAAAGTTATAACTAACTCTTGTAATTCAATATTCAACTCTACTTTGCGATTGAACTGACGGCATTTTTTTATTTCGGAATTGAGTTTTTCAATCCGGGATGTCAGTTGTTTGATTTTTTGTTCCTTGCTTATTAATTCGGCGGTATTCAAATCGGCAGTTGGTGTTTTCCCGGAAATTTGGAATATTAAATCGGCAAATACATAGTCGAGGTTATTTTTCAGATTGAAATGGTATGGATTGTTTTCGACCTCAAACCAAACGGAGCTGAATGTCCAGTCAATAACAGCCACGTCTTCATTTGTTGGGTGCTCGTGTTTTTCTGATGCTGAAAGCAATTCTTCATTTTCAAAAAGCAGAATGAACAAAATGTGATAAGGGACAGATTTGTCGATGATTTTCAGCAAATCAGGTATTTCATTTTTTTCTTTCAATTCAATTTGGAAAACCTGTATCTCTTTTACATCGTCGCCACTTAAATTGATTGTATCGGGAGACAGTTTGTTTACCCAGCGTATTCGTTCAACTTTTGTTGCGAAGGCTTTTTTTTGCTTTGTGTTTGTATATTCATCGAAAGCATTTTTAGGAATTACCCGGTTTACAACGGTTGATTTAGGCAGGTTGAACATAGGCACTTCATTTTACAATTATGAATGAAATCAATTTAAAATCTTCGATACCTTTTATTGAATTAGTTAGTGCAGTGGTTCCCCCAGCTTTAAAAAGCGAAAGAATGTCTTTTTCTTCTTCAGTTTCGAGTATTGTGGAAATGCTTTTACGAAGCAATGATGAATATTCGTCCATTTTGCGGTAATCATTGGTTTCTGCATTTAACTGGTCGCAAAGAGGCTGCAAGGGTTCTTTTTTGTCTTTACACAATAATCTTAATTTATCGAGTGTTTTCTTAGCTGCAACGTGGCTGTTTAACAAATCTCCGGTTTTGTTCAGGTAAACCAGATAGTAGGGATGCAAGCGGTTTAATTTATTAATGTTTATTTGGCTGTTAATATTTTTCAGCACGAAAATAACTCCTTCTGGCAGATTTTCGTTTGACTGAACAACAGCGTGTAACCCTTCAGGGATGTTTTTAAGTTCACCATATTCTTTAATGTAATTTGACAGGTCAACCCTAAAATCATTCAATCCAAGGTCAGTTATACTTACCCCTTCCCGCAAATCTTCCAAATCAACCACTTCCTCTTTAAGTTTTTGAAGCTGAATTTTCCGGTATTCCAGGTCTTTTTCGTTTGTGTTCAGGATATTATCATCGCCGGTGCTTGCCATGTTTGCAATAGCCATACGGCTTTCAACACGTTGTTTCAGGTTAATATAAGTATCGAGTGTAACATCAGGCCAAAAATTTACCATTGTGATATTGGAATTTATTGAACCAATACGGTCTATCCGACCAAACCGCTGAATAATCCTTACCGGGTTCCAGTGGATGTCGTAATTGATCAGGTAGTCGCAATCCTGGAGATTTTGTCCTTCTGAAATGCAGTCGGTGGCAATTATCAAATCAATTGATTCATTTATGCGAGGCAGGGTAAGTTCTTTGTTTTTGGAAACCGGAGAAAAACAAGTAAGCAACGTATTTAATTCAGTAGGAATATTTTTGCTTGTACACAATCTTTTTGAACCGGTAATAAGTGCTGTGTTGATATTAAATTCATTTTTCATAAAGGTTTTGACTGATTTGTACAAGTAGTTTGCAGTATCAGCAAAAGCAGTAAAAATTATTATTTTCTTGTTTCCCTCGTTTATTGGATTTGCAATTTTTGAAGCAACTCTTTCCTTTAATTTTTTTAATTTTAAATCATTCTCTCCTTTTATGTCCTTTATTTTTTCCAGTAAATCCTCTAATATTTCCCGGTCGGCATTTAAATCTTCCTCCCAGCGGGTGGTATCCATATCGTTAATATGAACCTTAACTTTTTTACCAATGATTCCTTCCTCGTCTCCCCAGTCTGGTTCCCAGTCGATATCGTCGGAAATGGCATTCATTTGAAGGCCTGAATAGGTATTTTCACCTTTAACGATGGCTTGAAGTGCATCGTAAATTTGATTTAAAATGTTCTCTATTGTGAGCCGGAATGCATCGACAGAACTTTCAATACGTTTAAGCAAATTTATCCGCATTAGTATCTGGAGGCTGCGTTCCCTGTCAACCTGGGTAAATTTTCCTGATTTTACTTCTTTGTCGTAAAGCAGGGCATACAACTGCACTTTACTGGGAAGAATGTAACTTAACGGAGAATAAAAGGCCAGGTTAAGCAAAGAAAGCTGGTCGGCAATGGTTTTGTAATTTATGCCATCTGAAACAGTTAGCGGACTTTCGATGGAAACCGGCGAATTTCTTTTCGGAAATTCGCCTATTGCTGTGGTGTCGTAATAAGTGGTTATGTGTTTACGTGAACGGGCAATAGTAAGGCTGTCGAGAATTTGGAAAAAATCAAAATCGAGTAAGTCGAGCAGGTTTTCAGTATTCCGGTGCTCAATGTCTAACTTCGACCAGTTATTAAAAGCTTTCTGGGCACTGCGGAAAATAGATTCAATTCCCTTTTCGGTTTCCAGTTTCAGGTCCATTTGTTCAGGATATCCTTCATAGGCCAGTGCCAACTGGTTTTTTAAATCGTTGAAACGATTGTTAACAGGCGTTGCCGAAAGCATTAACACTTTTGTTTCTATGCCTTCCTGAATAATTTTTCTCAATAATTTTTGGTAACGGTTCTCCTTTCCAACAGTAGTATTGTTATTTCTGAAGTTGTGGGATTCATCAATTACCACTAAGCCGTAATTACCCCAGTTTACATTTTCAAGGTTCCGGCCATTGCTCATACCCCGTTCGCGTGATAAATCAGTGTGAAACAGCACATCGTAACGAAATTTATCTTTTACCAAGATATTGTTTTTGTCGTTTTGGCGGAAGGTATTCCAGTTGGCTTCCAATTTTTTCGGGCAAAGTACCAGGATATCTTTGTTCCTTTTTTCGTAATATTTTATTACTCCAAGTGCAGAAAATGTTTTCCCCAAACCAACACTGTCGGCAATAATACAACCATTATATTTTTCAAGTTTGTTAATTGCACCAATCACAGCGTCCTTTTGGAAATTATAGAGCATTCGCCAGACTTCGGTGTCCTTAAAACCAATTTCATCATTGGGGAGATTATCCAGCGATAAATCACTCAGGAACTCATTGAAAATGTTGTAGAGGGTTATGAAGTAGATAAATTCCGGGCTGTTTTCTTTGAACGCATTTTTAAAATATTCCTGCACCTGATTGGTTACATCTTTCAGGTTTTCTGTATCAGCCCAGATTTGGTTGAACCATTCAAGATACGATTTACTTTCAGGGAAGTTTATTTTGTTGATTAAAGTGGGGAACCCTTTTTTATGTGTTACGCCGAGGTCGGCAGTAGTGAACCCGTTTATATTGGGAAAAGCCACACTATCATCTTTAGTTGTATTGATGTGGATCAAACCATTAAGAGGTAAATTTGAATGCTTGTTGGATTTGAATGTTGCTTTTGATTTTACCCAGTCGCTACACTCTTTGGCAATTGCCCGTTGGTTCAGTTCATTTTTTAAGCGCAGTTCAAATTCACCACCGCAAAGGTGTTGCTCATTGTAAATATGAGGGATGTAAAATTCCCGCGATTCCTTCTGGAATTTTTCCTGTATAAAAGTTGGTGATGTAAAAATAAAACGTAATTCATCTATTTTATTCAGTTCTTTCTTTAATGCCTCGAACGCATAAATAGAAAAAGTAGAAGCTGCAATGGCAATTTTACTGTTTTTTTTCACCTCAGTTTTCAAATCATCAATGAGGCGGTGGTTTATGTTGTCAATGAGTTTCATTCTTATCTGAAATATTTTTCATTATCTGTCAGTTTTGGAATTAAATATTCGCAATTATTATTTTTTGCCCACTTGATTGTTTCAAGCCATCTGGCTTTCTTTTCCCAATCATCACTAAAATTCCAACCAGCTAATATTAATGGAACTGGGGGTTTTGAACCTTTTTCATTTAACTCATTTTTCCAATACTTGAAAAGCTCTATGTGTATCTCATTCCAAAATTTAGGGATAGGTGATATGTAATCTAATTCTTCCATTATTTTACTTGTACTATTTCCAACATTCTCTCGTAGCTGCTTACCCTGTGGAATTTTACGGTATTGTTTCCAATTTCCTCAAAATGTTTCGAAGCGCAATGGATTTTAAGTTTCTCAGTACCTCTCAATTCACCTTCATCGTCTGAGCCTTTAGTTTCAGCAACAAAATAGATGTGCCTTACTTTTTCTTTATCAAAAACTATTGCCCAGTCGGGGCTGTAATTGGCCACCGGGGTTGTAATCTGAAAGCTTTTTGGGAGTTTGGCATAAACAGTTACTTCTTCGCTGTTTTCGAGCGCAGCAGCAAATTTTTGCTCAATTTTGGAATCGGTAATCAGATAATCGTATATGTGCTTTTTCAGTATATCTGATTGACGCAATGCCTGTTTATCGTTGGTGAATACGGTTTTGGCATCGTGTCTCTCTTCGGTTTTGTGGTACACAATGTTGTTAATTATCAGGGTGGCTTTTACTTCAGTTATATATTTACTGCACTTGGCGATAAATTCTTCCGGGTTTTTACGAATTAAATAAAACTGGTTTTCTTTAATTCCTTTGAGGATGGCAACTATCGTTTTTCGTGTCAGGTTGGTGCGGTTTACAATTTCGCCAACAATATCATAAGCCGTATTGGTGTACAGGTCGGTATTCAGTTTTTTAGATGAACGTTTTGTTTCCCTGAATGCTTCGTGGTTTTCCAGTTCAAGTTTGGTGCTTTCATCCATCTCACCGGCACGAACTTCGTAAAACCTTTCAGAAATATGCAGCTCTTTATTAATGTGGAGTATGCTGTCCTGAATTAGTTTTTCTGTATTGAAATTGACTTCGTAAATGGTTTTCAGGTTAATTTTATTCCATAGTTCCTGAAACTCTTTTTTATGAAAGTTTTTGTTGACTTTAACAGATACGGCTCCCCTTTCATTTTCAGGTTTAAATGGTTCGCCGGTGTAAACTGATTTCAGCAGTTTTGTTATATCGTTGAGATAAGGTTCCAGTTCATCGGGCAGGGGTATTTTTTTTGCTTCAATGACTTGCCTGCCTTCGCTTGTTATGTGGTCATCCTCATCAACAATATCATTTTTAAAAAGAAATTTGTTCAGTTTTTTTGCTTCGTCTTTGGTAATAAAATGCTCTACGCCTTTTTCGTCTGCAACTAATTTTCCCACAAAATATTCCACTTCGGCTTTTTGCGGCCTGTCTTTTAATGTTGCGGCAATTTCGGTTTGCAGACCGTTGGCAAATCGTTCGTAGCTTTCCGAGGCCACAACGGTAAGTTTGTTAATGTCGTGGACTTCTTCCCCTACGGTTTCAAAATCGAGACGTACACCGTGATTATTGACACACAAACGCATACCACGTCCCACTTCCTGACGACGCCGGATATTGGCATCGGTGTGTTTCAGGGCGCAAATCTGGAAAACATTGGGATTGTCCCAGCCTTCTTTTAATGCCGAGTGTGAAAAGATAAAACGCACCGGCTCTTCAAAACTCATCAGCCGTTCTTTATTTTTCATGATGAGTTCGTAGGCACTGATGTCTTCGGAATCTTCCTTGCCTCTTTTTACCGACGGGTCAACCAGCCTGTTCTTTTTATCAATGGAAAAATAACCGCTGTGAACCTGCCGGGCTTCATCCCTTTCCAGGTAGTCTTTGTAATTTAAAGGCATGTACCCTTCGTGTACTTTCGAAGGGTCGGTTTTATATAAATAGTCGTTGAAATCCTGCTGAAATAAATCCAAAAATTCACTGCGCAGCAAGTTGTATTCTTCCTCAAAAATTTTGGCATATTCACCTACCAGTTCATTTCCTTCCTCATCATATTTCCGGTACTTTTCAACTGAATCGATGAAAAACAGTGACAATATTTTAACTCCTTTTGCAAAGAGTTGTTTTTCTTTTTCGAGGTGGGAAAGAATTGCTTCACGTATTTGAATACGCCTGAATGCTGATTCGTCAATATCGCCCACAGCATCACCGGCATAAATATCAGCACCGTTTACCACTATTTTGTTGAAATAGCCGTCGATTTCCTGAATGGTGCAATTTTTATATTGCGGCATATCGCCCGAAAGCTGATAAAGGTTGGCCCCTTTTTCCAATTTACAACGCACCCGTTTTACACCTGATTTGTTTCTTTGTTCATATTCAACCATTGCCAGTGGTGGTTTATCGGGGCTTAATACAATTTGTTCCAGGTACAAATAACCGTTAGTTCCGGTAGTGCCTTTCAGGTTTACACCTTTCACCTGAATTTTTTTTACCAGTTTCTGGTTATATGCATCGAGTGCATCGAGGCGGTATATTTTATTGTATTCCACTTTGTGGGTTGCCGAATAACGCATGGTAAACAACGGATTAAAATCCCTCATGCTTTCCATTGTTTTCGTGCCTTCCACTGATTGAGGTTCGTCAACAATCAATATGGGATTGGTTTGAGCAATGATTTCAATGGGACGGCGCGATGCAAACTGGTCGAGTTCCATGTAAATACGGCGGGCATCTTTTCCACGTGCATTAAAAGCCTGGGTGTTGATAATCATTACACTAATTCGGCTGTCGGATGCAAAACTTTCAATGTCCTGTGGCCGCGATGAATTGTAAATAAAGGGTTTTATTTTATGGCCGTACAGTTCCTGAAAATGTTCCTGCGTAATATCAAATGATTTGTACACCCCTTCGCGAATAGCAATACTTGGAACAACTACAATAAATTTACTCCAACCATAATGTTTGTTCAGTTCGTACATGGAACGGATGTATGTATAGGTTTTTCCTGTTCCGGTTTCCATTTCAATGGTAAGGTTATAACCATTTTTATCACCACGCGGACGTTCAATCTGGCTGCTTTCAACAATATCATTTTGGGTTTGTACCTCCTTAATATTTTCCAATACCTGAGCTTCGGTAATGGTAAACGAACGGTTACGGTAGCCAATATTTTCCAATACTTCCTTTTCCAATTCGAGGGCCTGCTGGGTATCGCCTGCTTTCAATAGTTTTTGCTGACGTTGCAGTTCCTTTGTTCTTTCGAGCGTGAACCTTTGAGTTGCCGGTAGTTGACCTTTAAAACAGTCAACTATTGCCTGAACTGCCTGTAACTGATATTGTTGTTCTTTAAATTGTAGTTTCATAAGACTTATATCACCCTCATTTCTGTTTCAGGACTTAATTGTTTCAGCAGTTGTTTTACGTTTTCTTTGGCGGTGTCGCTGGCAAATGAACTGTCGCGGAAAACAATGCGTAGTGGTTGTTCTTTGGCAATTTCTTTGGCAAAAGCTTCATCGATGCCTTTATCGAAACAGGCAAAAAGCGAATTGCCGGCCACTTTAAAAATCTGTTTGCCTGCAACCGTTGTTTCTTCTATTTTTAGCGATAACGACAAACCCCAGTCGAGCATTACCTGGGTAACCAAATCCATTGGGGTGCGGCCTTCTTTTACGTTATCGGCAAATAAATCGAGGTTGGCCTGTTTGTAATCCTGTGGGCGGTAATACACATCCTGCATGTTGCTGGAGTCGAGTTTATATACCCGGAAGCCAATGTCAAGTTGTTGGTTGCTCGTAGCTGGTTTCTGGTTTTCTTCAAAATTAAGTTTACCTGCTTCGTTTTTTTGTTTGGCTTCCCATTCTTCTTTTATTTTTTTGCCTGCTCTACGGATGCGTTCTTTGCCAATTTGGGCAATGGTTTTGTACCCGGCTTTATAAGCTTCGCTATTTTCATCAGTCTTTTCGGGTAATTGTACCATTATGAATTTGCGGTTACCGCCATCTTCTGCATTGAGTTGCATTACTGCGTGGGCAGTCGTTGCAGAACCGGAGAAAAAATCTAAAACAATATCATTTTTTTTGGTGAAAGAAAAAATATGTTCTTTACATACTACTGTACTTTTAGGAGTATCAAACGGAATCTCAAGTTTTTCGAGTAAATCAGTATCACTTCCACCATAGTAAAGCAAAGATGGTATATTTTCAAGCATATTTTCTTCAAGTAGGTATTTACGCCTCGGTTGAGTCGTTTCATCAACTCCAAATAAGATGAGGTCCTTTTTTATAAGCTCTTCCATTGTTGAACTGGGATTTCGCCAACCACGTGGTGGAATTGGGCAAGGTTTTCCAGAAACTGGATGCATGATGGGAATAAAATAATCTTTTGGAGCTTGTTTTTTATTTGGCCAAGCCATAGAAACTGATTGATAGACACGACCAAACTTGTCAATTTTATTATATGCTTTTTCTCCTCCACTAAAATCATTTTGATTGTTAATCCATTCAGAAAATTCTCTATTTATATCATTAATGTTTTTCTTGGTAGTAATTGTTTTAAAAAGTTCTTTTGCTTTATTTATTATTCTTTGAGCATTTTTTTTAGGTTTTAGTAATTCATGATTTGAAAGTAAATGATTTTTATTTTTTGAATAACAAAGAACATATTCATGTTGATATGCAATGCCTTTTGAGTCACCTTTTGGATTGCGTTTATCCCAAATAATTGTACCTAAATCATTATTTTCGCCAAATATTTCTTCAAGAACTTTTGTCACATTTGTGATTTCATGTTCATCCATATTAATTAAAATCACCCCATCATCTGTTAAAAGATTCCGGGCCAATTTCAACCTGGGGTACATCATCGTTAACCAATCCGAATGGTAACGTCCTGCGGTATCAGGATTGGGAACTAAACGACGATTGTATTCATCAATAAATCCACTTTCATCTTTAAATTCAGCCGTTTCCTGAGCAAACTTGTCTTTATATACAAAATCTTTCCCGGTGTTGTATGGCGGGTCAATGTATATCATTTTCACCTTGTTGAGGTAGCTTTCCTGTAAAATCTTCAGTACTTCGAGGTTATCGCCTTCAATGTACAGGTTTTCGGTGTTTTCAAAGGCCACACTTTCTTCGGGTACTGGCCGCAGGGTGTTGGTGGTGGGTAAATTGGCCGTTACAATGGCTTCGCGTTTTCCGGGCCACTCCAGGCGGTAACGTTCTTTTGTGCCTTCGATAATATCGTGGTTGAGTTCCTGGCGTAAAGTATCAAAATCGATGGTTTTTCCGTTTTCGCTTTCGGTAACACAATTGGGAAAAAGCGCTGCTATTTTTTCGATGTTTTCATTTACCAGGTCGGGTGATTGTAAGTCGAGTTTGTCGGTCATATTTTTGGATTCAAAGTTTCGCGTTAAAGTTTTAGATGCCTGAAAAAGGCTTTTTTGTTTTTAAACCAGTAAATTTAGAAAAAAATGATTGTATTTTCCCTTTAAATAAAATTAAGGTTTGGGGGTTAATCAATCAAAAGGTTTTCATACCTTAATTGTTGCAGATTTGTAATTGTTTTTCAACTATATTACAAGTATGAAAAATCATGAAAGCAATTTTTGAAATTTATTGATGAGTTGAAATTTGATATCATCATAAAAACCGGGATTGTATTTTGGTTTTAGCTCTTTTTTATACCGATTTACTGAGACCCGGTGGTTTATAAGCGCCGTTTTATGTGCTTCGTTGTTTTCGAGTAAACTGTGCTTTTTTAATTCTTCAATTGAAAGGGATTCCAAGTTGGTAAATTGTTTTTTAACCGTTTCATTAAACGTTTCCACCAGGTCGGCCACCAACAACTTAAGGTTTGAAATTTTCAACAGGTCTGCTACTGTGTTAATTGAGCTAAAATTTTGTTTAAGATAACGATATTTGGCTTCTTTTTCGTAGCGCAAAACAGGCTTCCCTATGTTGTAGTTGTAATGCCTTTTCAACTCTGTTTCTTTGTTGTAGAATTTAATCGTATAATCTGTAAAACAAGCCTTCTTCCCGTATATCACACCTTTAGAATGCATGGCCACAAAAAATTTGCTTTTGTATCTTATGAGGTTTGGAATAAGCTGAATTGCGTCCGGGCTGGTTAAATTACACCCGTATTCAATTTTTCTGATTTTTGCGCTGTATAAATCAATGCCGAGAATTTCAGAAAGATTTATAAATGCCTGAATAAGCTCGTTATAATAAAAGTCGCAATAATTGTTTCCATGAAAAAATTTGTGAATGGAATTGGATATTTCCAATTCGTCTTTCTGGAATCTAAGGCGTAAGTTTTTAATTTCTCCATACCAACATACTATTTTGCCATTTATAATTTTGGGGTTGAAGTTGATTCCTTTGTACTCTGCCGAGTTGTTTTTATCGGCAAAGTAGTGTGCCATTTCGAAGCACACTACTTTAATGGTTAGGTTGTCAATCATTTTTCCGGTAATTTTTGGTTAACAAATTTTCAACATCTGTAGTACGGTAATAAATTTTACCGTCAATTTGTGAATAGGGTAAAGACCCGTTGTCGCGCATAGTTTGGAGTTTTCTTTCCTTGATATTGAGAATTTGCATGACCTGGTCGCGCTGAATCCATTCTTCGGATAACTGCTGGGTTTGGGTTTTGGTTAGTTTTTTGATTTCGGTGTGCAATTTTGAAATGTCGTTTTTTATGACCAACACCAGATTTATTATTTCCTGCATGGCGTTTCCTCCTTTCTTTAACCAATGGTTAGATTATTTACCCGTTCTTCTACTGTTTCTTCCACTTCCTGCCGGTTCCGTTGTAACCAGTTTTGCAGGTCATCTCTGCGGAAATAGAGTTTTTTCCCCTGCGGGCAAAAGTGGGGAATCTGCTTTTGCGACGTTAATTTGTAGAGGTGGCTCCGGCTAATGTCGAGAAACAAGACGGCTTCGCTCAGGTTTAAAATCTGCTTTGTTGAAAGGGTGTGCTCTGTTAATAGATGTTCAATTCTATCCAGGCGTTTCATGATTACTTCTTTTGGACTCATTTTTATAAATTTTAAAAGTTTGAAAAATGAGACTTGCGCAAGTCTTTTAATTTTAACATGTTGGTTCAAATATAAATGAGGTGTAAACGCCTTGCAAGTAAAGTGTTAGAGGGCAATGAGAAATCTAATTAATCTCATTGTTTTTTATTGGAAATGTTGGAATATATTATCAATTTTTGCTTTTCCCTGTGGTTTATCGGTGCGGTTGGAATACAGATTTTGAGCCTTCAAAGGTGCTCCTTTTTTGGTGAAAAACAACCCAGATTTTTCAACCGTGGCAGGAGTTAAATTTTTAAAGTATGGTCTTAGTTTATCGATTATATAACTCAGTTGTCTTGTTTGACAATCAAAATGAATTTCTTTTTTGCACTCGTTTAATTTTTTAGCAGATAGCACCTTTGTTAAATCTTCCGGTGTGGTTAGGTTTTCTTTAAGAAGGTCAAAATCGAAGCAAATTTGTTTAATAAGCTTAATCAACGGTTTTGCTGTTGGCTTTAATCCAAAAGACAGCTCAGTGTGGTTATCATCGATAGATGTATTTTTGGTGTTGTTCTTTCTTCTAATGGTATGGGTATTAAGATATTTTTCAAGGTACTTTTTATATTTTAAAACTGCTGCTGGATAGAGATGAGAATCTTCGTGGTAGATGTCGTGGTTGTTATCAGATGAATATTTATTTCTCAGGAGATCCTCGAACTGAAGAACAGCTTTTTGCCAGTCTTTAATGCGGAAAGTTTTAGCAACTCTCTTTTGGTTAGCTTCGTTCAGGTTCCCGGAAATTAGCTCGTTAATCAGGTTTAAATCTCTTTTTGCTACTTCGTGCGCTTCTGCCGGTTGCAGTTGTTCAAATGATTCTTTGTAGTGGTTTTTAAAAACATTATTCTCCACCTGGCAGAAAAGTTGAAACCGGTGTTGCCTGATTTCATCCAGTTTTTCTTCGGACAGGTCGTGTTCTTCGAGATGTTCAAATATGTTGATGTTATGGAAATGCCGCCAGTCTTCGAGGGTGGTTTGTAGTTCCATCCATGATTGGATGTAATTTTCCAGTTCATCCTTTTTAAAATTATGTTCCGGTTTTGGTTTTAAGTCCCAGGTGTATTTTACATGGTAATGGAAAAAAGGAATAACGATTTCGGCGTTAATGTGTTCGGTGAAATATTTTGCAATGTTTCGGGCAATTTCAAGCTGGTGTTTCGGGTACTTTTTTAAAAACAAGATTTGTTGTACTGGGTCGTGAATTGATTTTATTTCCTTGCCAAAATCGATAAACCCGGCGTTAGCCATCAGGTTTGATTCTACCTCTTCCCGAAACTGATGGATTGATTTCCAGTCGAGGCTGTCAGGATATTTAATGAATCCCGCTTCTTCGTATTTATCGAGTTTCTCGTTTATTTCATTCAGCAGAGCCAGTTTGTGATTTTTGTTTACTTTTTCGTTGTTCATGTAATCGTCCAGTGCCATTACAAAAACATTCAGTGGTTTTTCTTTTGAAACTTCAAACTGATATGTGTCAAATAAACTATCAATTAGCTTATCCTGATCGTACTTTGGGTAATTTTCAACTTCTTCGTTAATCTGTCTGAGTTTCTTGAGGGCCTTGTTAAGCTGTTTAAGTATCAGTTTTTCCATCGGGGAAAGGTTAAATTTCCCCTAAAATTAGAAATTTAACAGACTTTTTTGATACGTTTCTTTGATTTTGTCCTCAAAACTATCGAGGTAGTTTTCTGTTGTTTTTAAATCCTGATGGCCCAGGCTTTCTTTGATAAATTCGGTTGGCGCGCCGGAACGTTTAAGAACAGTTGCGAATGAATGCCGGGCGGAATAGGTTGTAGGCTTAAATGGTAACCCTAAATTTTCGCCGATGGTTTTCATGAATTTATTAGTTGATTTGGTAGTGCTTCTTACTTTGAACAGTTCTTCTTCGGGGGTGTCATTTCCGGTTAAAATGCCAAAAATATAGTTTTCCGGTTCTGCGGGTTTAACTCCCCACCTTTCAATAATGGCTTCGATTTCGGGAAGTAAAATAACGAAAATTTTTTGCGAGTTGTGTTTTGTTGTGCGCTCGGTTTTGGCGCGGATAAAATGAATTTTCCCGTTTTCAATATTTTTGTATTTAAGCCTCAGAATGTCTTTTACATTTACTCCATTGCACAAATAACTAAACAGCCATAAATCCCTGGCCTTGCTTTCATACTTGTTTTTGGGATGGTATTTTGCAATTTGTCCGACCTGCTCAATAGTGAATGCTTTCTTTTTGTTTTTACCGGCAGGAATCTGGTATTTCCGTTTTCCAAATGGATAGGATTCTGCATCGAGGTTGCCTTCCTGAATGGCAATGTTTAAAATGGTTCTTAAACTGCGGAGGTAGATGCCTACGGTAGAACTTGACCGGTTTTTACTAATCATCCATCTTTCATAGTCATTGAGCCATTCCGGGGGAACATCCCAGAAATTTAACTTCTTCCTGTGTGTGGCTTTTTGGCGGCTTTTAAGGGAGCTTAATGCGCAGGCGTAACTTTTCGCTGTGTGCGCTCTGCCTTCTTTATTAAGCTGGTCTATGTAATCCTGAAAGGTTGAAAAAACATCCTGACTGCTGCGTGGTTTCTGATTGAATTTTTTCTCAAAAGCGGAGAAGGTGAAAGGGCGCAAGTCTTTGACTATCTCCCGGGCTTTTAATTCAATTTCATTGAAATACATCAGCTTGTCTTTATACTTTTTTCGCGGCTTCTCGGAATGGACTTTTTCCCATTCATCCTCGGTTAGATACTCGTTTATTGGGTAGTATTTTTGCACCCTGTTGAATGTTACCCGCAGTTTTACCGCATAGGTGTCGTCTTTTCTTTTCACCCTTTTGTCGTGATAAATCGCTGTTGTTACTCCAATCATTTTTTGTATATTGTTGATTAATAGAATATTGATTTATTATTTCATACATACAATATACATACATTTTGCGACAAAACAATAGAAAAGAGCAAAAAAGAACAAAACAATTTACAGTTAATTAACTGATATAGAAAACATTAATTGAAAAAGGAAAACAAGGGAAAGTATAAAATACTGACTCATAATCAGGTGGTCCCTGGTTCAAGCCCAGGTGGGCCCACTTTTTAAAAAAGAGGAGATTACAAAAAATGTGATTGTTCTCTTTTTTTCTTTGGTTTAAACTTTTATTCATATTTATCCACTAAAGAAAGGTACCCCACAGCCAATAAGCATTACACAATTACAGTAGTGCCCGATGCAAAACGAAAAAGGGAAAACCATCAGGATAAAAAAATGCAGTGTTATCTTAAACCCATACTACTGGAATACAGAATTTTATGATAGTAAGATAACAAGTTGGGTTAAATGAGTTAATATCAGGTAATGTTATTGATGGTGGAAGTGCGGATGAACCCAATGTGGATGAAAAGATACAAATGCTTGAAATTATTAAAGGCCAGGTGTTTCCATATAGTTGTTCAAAATTGGGAAAGATGGAAAGCATTCTACTGAAAATGGAAACAGCCCTGTTTTTTATTGTGCTGACCTCCGGTAAAAAAACGGGCTTTCTTTAAAAAATAATTATGAAGATTTATACTGTCAAACTTTTTTTAATCAGGAGGTTAAATATTTTATTGTAAGTTGGGAGTTGTGTTGGATTTTTATTCTTTAAAAAAAGAAGTGTCTTCATCTTCTTCATTTACATCAAGTTCTATTCCTTCGGGACCGGTTTTTTCAATTTCAACTGATTTTTTTTCTTCTTCCAGCTCTTTTTTCAACTTTTCGGTTGTTTTGTTCTGTTTTTTATTCTCTTTTTTAAGTTTCCATATTCTTGGATAAAAATAGACCGCTGAAATGATATATCCCAGCAGCACACAGGAAAGCAGCACCAGTACCAGCGGCGCATTGGGGATTTCCCAAAAAAAAGCTGTTATGGTAATTTCGAATGAATTTTGAAGCGTAAAAATGACCAGTAAAATGGCCAGAATAAGGATGATGATTATAACTGCGTTCATTTCAATAATTTTTCAGCAATATAAAAAAAGGATAGCAAATTACTGCTATCCTTTTAAAAATAAGTTATGTCCAATTTATTTAATGAATTGATTGGAATATCCTGCGCAAGCGAATTTTTTGCAGCAGTGAACGGTCTTTGTCGAGCGAAAGCCAGATAAAGCTTGCTTTTCCCACCACGTGGTCTTCGGGAACAAAGCCCCAGTAGCGCGAGTCGGCCGAGTTATGCCGGTTGTCGCCCATCATCCAGTAATAATCCATTTTAAAAGTATAGCTGCTTGTTTCTTCACCATTAATAGATATGGTCCCGTTTTTTACTTCCAGGTCATTATCCTCGTACACATCAATAATGCGTTTGTAAAGCGGAATATTGCCAGTTGTTAACTGAACGGTTTCGCCTTTTGCCGGAATTGTAAGCGGCCCGAAATTGTCCACATTCCATGGGAAATTTTCGTCCCTGGGAAAAACGGCTGGTTCCCAGTCTCCCGGTTCTTCCATAATTTTTTCAACCGAAGTCACATTGGAGAAATTTTTCAGTTTTTCCACATTTTCATCGGTAAGCGGGAAAACATAACGTTCGCTGGAAAAAACTGTCCGGTCATCTTCGGCAATATGGAGGCGATCCAAAGCTTTCGGGTTGATTGATGTCCCGTTTGTACGCACGATGTAGTTGTGCTGAACACCGTCAAAATGTTTTTGTGGTTTTCCGTTAACGGTAACCTGGCCGCGTACCATCTGAATTTCATCTCCCGGGATTCCAATACAGCGTTTAATGTAGTTTTCGCGTTTATCAACCGGGCGGGCCACTATTTCGCCAAAATTGCGTGTATCGTTCCAAACCCGATCTCGTCCGTAGGTGCGTATCAGCTGGTAATAGCTTTGATTTTGCACCTTAAGGGCCACGGTGTCGCCTTCCGGGAAATGGAAAACTACTACATCGTTGTTTTTCACATCGCCAAAACCTGCGAGCCGTTTGTAGGGTTGTTTAATCCACTCTACATACGATTTTTTGGTGCGGGTCAGCGGAAGCGTGTTGTGAACAAACGGAAACGACAGCGGGGTGTTTGGCGTTTTGGGGCCGTAAGCCACTTTACTCACAAACAGGTAATCGCCCACAAGCAACGTTTTTTCCATTGAAGAAGTTGGAATGGTGTAGGCTTCAATAAAAAACATGCGGATAAAAGTGGCGGCAATAACAGCAAAAATTATGGCATCAACCCATTCAACAACTTTTGTTTGCTTACCTCCCGGCGGGTTTTTTTTCTTCCAGAAAGCCCAATGGACTTTTTCGGTGATGTAAATATCGAAAATAACGACAAGGCCCAGTAACCACCAGAAACTTCCGAGCCATATTACCCAAAGGGTGTACAGTGTGCCAACGCTAATAAATTTGAACCATTTGTTGGTAAGAATTTCTTTAATCATTAATATATTTTTAAAGTTTCAACATGTCTTTCATGGAAAGGATGCCTTTGTTTTTATTGCTGTATTCAGCAGCCAAAACCGCCCCCAGGGCAAATCCTTTTCGGCTTTTGGCACTGTGGGTAATTTCTATGAAATCCACATCCGAGTCGTATTTAATGGTGTGAATGCCGGGAACTTCGCCAACTCTTTCCGATTTGATGGGGAGCTCGTTTTCTGATCCGGCTTTTTCTTTCGACCATTGTTTTATACCGGGCAGAATTTCAATCATGTCTTCGGCAAGGCTGATGGCAGTTCCGCTGGGGGCATCCAGTTTTTGGGTGTGATGCACTTCGGTCATTTCAGGTTTGTATTCCTGGCGGGGAGCCATCAGGCGGGCAAGTTGCCTGTTCAGTTCGAAAAACAGGTTTACGCCTACCGAAAAATTGCTGCCGTAAAAAAATGTGCCGTCGGTTTCGCGGCATTTTTCATGAACCTCGTTTTTGCGATCGAGCCAGCCGGTGGTTCCGCTAACTACCGGAATTCCTGCTTCAAAACACTTGAAATAGTTATCCACTGCCGAACCGGGAATCGTAAATTCGATAGCCATGTCGCATTTGCGTAAGTTCTCAACCGTCAGGTCATTTTGGTTGTCAATATCAATAATGAGCTCAATCTCGTGTCCGCGCGAACGGGCAATTTTTTCGATCTCTTTTCCCATTTTTCCGTAACCTATCAGTGCTATCTTCATAAAATCTGAAATTTTTACTTTTAAATAATCTGACAAAGATAAAATATTACACTAATGTAGCCAGCCTGGTTTGAAACTTAAAATAATTTCGACAAACAAGGCAGGGGAGAGGCGAAGGCAGAAAGGAAGGAGTGTCTGATGAGTTGATGGCGAAATCACCCAAAAACCAAATCTCAAAACCCAAAACCCAAAAACCAAATCTCAAAACCCAATATTCAAATCTCAAATAAAATCCAATTACCCAAAACTATAAATTTCAATTCTTACTGAAAAACCTTCAAATTCAATTACCTGTTAAACAGTGTTTTAATAAAAAAGATAAAAGTACTGCTTCATAAAATGAGCAGGTTTTTTCCGGGGCAAAACCAGGCAACAGAAATAAGAGGCAAAAAACGCGATTACCCGATGGTAATTTCGTTAACTACATCAACCACTCCGGCGGTGTTGATGGCCTGGTCGAGAATTTCATTTCTGATTGACTCCGTGGTCACCGAGCCGCTCACGTAAATTACTCCATTTTCAGCCTCAACAAACAGTGAATCTTCGACTATCAGCGGGTTCCGCTCCAGTGCTCTTTTCAGGTCCCTTTCAATGTTGGCATCTGAACGGACCGATGACGGCTTAACTTTAATGTTATTCACCACATCCACAACTCCTTTGGTGGCATGAATCATTTTTTCGGCTTTCGTTTTTTCCCACGAACGCGAAACCGTTCCCGATAATAAAACAACGCCTTTGTCGGTTTCCACGCGAATATTTACCGGATTAATGTCGCTGTTCCATTTCAGTATATTCTGGATGTTTTCAGTAATTTCAAAATCGTTGGGAATATCCTGCTCCGCTTCAAATTTTACGGTGAGCTGATTGTCGATTTCGTAGTTTCCTGCCACCGACATGGCTTCGCGTGCAGCATCTATTTTTGAGCTGTAGCTGGGTACGGTTCCGGTTAATATTACCTTTTTGTCTTTTATCTCTACCTGAACTTTGTTGGCATCTATTGCATCGTTCCATGCGAGCTGCTCAACAATGTTTTTCTTAATAACTTCATTTGACGGTGGTTTCATACACTATGTTTTTATTGTTTCTTTTTTGATGAAAAATCGGCCGGAATTACATATTTCTGACATCGAGAAAAGAACCGCTTTCGTATGCCAGGGCCTTCTCAATTCCCCGGGCCACAATTTTTGCCGCTTTGTCGGGAGGTGGCATTTTTTCAGTCCCTTTGGCTGATTGCAGCTTTTTAAGAACCGGGAATTTTTCCTGTTCTTCCAGGCTGTAAATGTAATCCTGCATGTTGGTATCGATAAGCCCCGGTGCCAGTGCGCAAAAATGCGTTTTTGTGCACTCCTTTGCATAAAGATCGATGAGCATGTTGAGGGTGGCTTTCGACAGCGAATAGGCATTCCAGCCGCGTGCCCCGCTAACCGAAGCTCCCGATGAAATGGCAACAATCTGGTCAATCTCTTTTCCCTGGTTGAAAAGTGCTTCAATCAGTATTTTATTGGCCCATACATTTACATCCATTGTTCTTTTTATTTCTTTGAGCGGGGTGTCTTTCAGGTCTTTAATTTCATTTAAAATTCCGGCATTTAAAATTACAAGGTCAAGTTTATTCACATCTTTCAGAAAAGAGTACAGGTTGATCTCCACTTCCCTGAACATGGTTAAATCCTGGGGCAGAAGATTAAAGTTGGGGTTGCTTTTTAAACTACTGTTTACTTTCCGGCTAATCCCGTAAACCTTATGGCCTTGCTCGAGGTAGTAACCTGCCAATCCAAAACCAAGGCCCGAACTTGTTCCTGTAATCAGTATGTTCATTTTAAATTCTGTTTTGTTGAGTTCGAAATTATGAAATTCATTTTTAAACAAAGTTCTCAATATTCATTGTCAACGAAAAATTCTGGCTGAATTGATAATGGAATAGAGCCCGTAAGCCAGGGCGTAAAATCCAATTAATATGGTAACAATCCGTGTGCTTTCAAACGGATTGAGAACAATTAAGATTCCGCTTAAAAGCGACAAAATACTCAAAATTAAAACAAATACATTTGAAAACGGGGGCAGCATTTTTTTTAGATAGATTGTTAAAAAATAGAGACCGGTTATTAGGGCCCAAATTCCGATAATTGTAATAAAAACAGTAGCTACCAGCTTGGGGCGCGCTAAAATTACTATGGCAATTATAATTCCTATCAGGCCTTCAATGAGTACCAGGTACCAATTGTTGTTTGCCTTTTTCCCCCGTATGGCACCCACTGTTAATGAAATACCGCCTATTAAAATTGAAATGGCAAAATAAATGCCCAGAGCAGCGATTGTAATTCCCGGGAAAAACAAAGTAACCAGCCCGAAAATGATGGCCAGGATACCGTTTAAACTGATTAAATAATGTCTTAAATGTTTCTTCATTTTTTTGTTTTCAATTTAATAAGAATATTTGAACGATGCCAATACCTTACCGGAAATATCTCATTTTTGGAATTATGCTGATTTCCGATCTTTTTCTCTTGCCTGGTTTACAGCAGCAGATTAGCTCACGGTTTTAGCCAGCGTTTGCAGGAATTCTTTTACCTGGGGTACGTCTTTCAGTTTGTACCTGGCTGCTGTTGGTTTTCCGTGTTCACCAACCAAAATTCCAATTCCGAAATCTTCAATGGCTTTAAAACCGTCTTCGTCGGTAATGTCGTCGCCAATGTAAATGGGTATAAATTTGTTTTTATTGGCAGTACCCAGTTTGTCCATAATCCAGCGTAATGCCTTTCCCTTGTGCCAGTCCACGTCCGGTTTTATTTCAATAATTTTTTTGCCTTCGCCGGTTTTAAATCCCGGAAAATTTTCAACAATCTCTTTTACCTTATCGATTATTACCGGCACATTTTCTTCTTTTGCATTGCGGTAGTGCACCCCAATGGCATACCGTTTTCTGTCAATCTGAATTCCGCTGTCGATAGCCGGAAACACTTCCTGCATGAGCTTTTCAATCTTATCGAGTTGAGGAATTATCTCTTCGGTTTTTTCATGTTCGTTGTACAGGCCATCCGGCCCGGAAATCCGGAAACCATGACTTCCGGCATAGATGAGGTTACTTAAACCCACTTTGCTTTTCAGGTCGTCCATATCGCGGCCGCTTACCACTGCAACCTTAAATTTTTTCGCACATTCCTTCAACACGGTTTTCATCTCGTCAGAAATGATGGCATCTTCAGGGCGTTTCACAATGGGCGTGAGGGTGCCGTCATAATCCAGAAACAGCACCGGCTCTCTTTGTCCGAGCAGCTTTTTTATTTCTTTTTCCTGTAAAATCATTTTATAATTATTTTAAAACCCAATCTCTGGCTTCAACTGTTTCGCTGTGTGAGAAGAATTCGACTTCGCCTGAAATAAAAGGACTGGCAAGTTCGGTCCAGAATTTATGCCAGTTGGTTTCTCCTACTACCGCGATTTTGTTAATGTCATTAAAATGTTTAAAATATGTTTTTACATCTTCCATAAATGCTTTGGGATCAATCCCTCCAATGTTGTCAATTTGAATGTAAAGTTTTACTTTACCATATTCCTTGACAGTTTTTTCAATCAATGGAGTAATTTTGTCATAGTCCTTTTTTTCAATTTTACCATTAATGCCAACGGCAATTAAATCTTTGTTTGTTAAATCAAGTACTTTAAACATGTTGTCAAATTTTGTGGTTTTTGTAAATTAATAATATAGTTGTTAATTCACAATATTTACGAACTATACTTTTTATTTTATAATAGGAAAAGAGTATGCCAAAGGCACGGGAATGACTTGTTTGCTGAAATACAGGTAGCTTTATGACTTTAAAATTGTCAGTACTGTTTTAAAGTGTGGCATCACTACGCAGTAGTGGGGAGCAATTCAACAATTTTTTCGGGAAATTTGGTGTTTTATGTAGTCACTACTTATCAACATCAATTGGGGGCTTCTCCTTGTTTCCAGACAACTTCGCCATCCAAAGTCATACAAAAAAGCTGGTTGGGGCGGCCGTTGTTGTTCAGGTAAATGTGGTTGTTAACTACAATTCCGGGGTGCATTTTGCATCCGGCTTCTTCCGTAAAAAAGAGTTCATTAACACTGAAACTGGTACCTTCTTTTGTGATTTCCAGCATGATAGAAACCGGCTGGTAGCTATCGTTGTAGGAGCAGTCGGTTAAAAACAGCCGCTTGTCGTCAACTGCTGTTGGAGGCGTAATTGTGGCAAATGATTTCAATCCGTTGTAAACCCATAATTCTTCGCCGGTTTGGGCATCGAAAGAAACCACTTCGTGCGTAACAGTTGAGTCTTCACGGTTGTACGGGCTAATCATTACAACCTGGTCAACTCCGCCGAAACTGGCCAGAACAGGCGAAACATGAAAATTGTGCCCGGTTAAGGAACGGCTTTCCCATGCAATTTCGCCGGTTAATTTATCAAAAGCAACCACACCTGTTTTTGGCGATTGCGGGGCAACAATAATCCAGTCGTTATAAATTAACGGCGATTGCGAAATGCCCCAGTTGGGCAGTTCGCCGTCAAATTTTTCAAGAATATTGAATGACCATACGGGTTGCTGTGTTTTTTTATCGAAACAATAAAAATGACCATGCGGGCCTACGCTCCAAACGTAATTTTCATCAACCGTTGGCACCGCCCTTGAACCGGGGTAGGGAATTTCGCCCTGAGCCTGGTAGGAATAATTCCATTTTTCATTTCCGGTATTTAAATCGATGCAGCGGAGAATATCTTTTTCACCTTTTTCGCGGTCGAGAACAAAAACCTCGTCGTTGTAAATACTGGCACCGCCGTATCCTGGCCCCAGCGGGAACGACCACAATTCTTCCGGGCCATTTTTAGGCCACGAATCAAAAATTTGTTCATCTGTAATTGTTGCATTCCGGTTTGGGCCGGTATATTGGTGCCAGTTGTTTTGTCGCCGGGTGCAACTTGCTGAGAAAATTACAATAGCGGTAAGTAAAAGCAGGTTCTTCATTTTTTATAGTTGAGATTGTTTTTTCCAAAAATAGAAATTTATTTCAACTGAAAATGCGCTATTGATATATGTTAATGCTGCCAACAAGCCGAAGAAAGAACTACCGGCATTGAAAATTACTGCAATTTGAAAGAAAGATAAGCGGAAAATCCCACTGCACAAAGCAAGTGTGTTGCAGCCCGTCCCTGCAAGCTTCCCTTTGCTTCCACACACTTGTTTTTCTTGCCATCCCGCCCGTTGATAATAACTTGTTGAAAAATACTTTAAGATAATTTTAAGGAAACCAAGAGAATATTTGTAAATTTGACAAAAATAGTCAACACGAAATATGTCAACAACCGGGCAAAAACTTAGAGAATTGAGAGAAAAAGCAGGTTTTACCTTACGAAAGGCAGCCATGCAAGCGGATATTGATGTGGCAATTTTAAGTAAAATGGAGCGTGGAGAAAGGAAATTGACCAAAGAATTGATTCTTAAACTGGCTAAAATGTATAACGAGAGTCCTGAAAAATTGATTATTGACTTTTTGAGTGAAAAAGTGATTTACGAATTAAAGGACGAAGAACTCGGCCTGCAAGCTTTAAAAGTGGCCGAGAAGGAAATTAAATATTTGCGGACAAATAAAAAATAAAAAAAATGCCAACACTCCAATTCAAAGGAAAAAACATAATCTGGAACCACCATCTGGCTGTTCCGTTCCATACACTTGATGAAGTGTCCGATTTACACTATAATCCTGAAAAAGCAAATGGTAATATGATTATTGAAGGTGATAATCTCATTGCCTTAAAATCGCTTTTGCCGCAATTTGCAGGGAAAGTCAAGTGTATTTACATCGACCCTCCTTATAACACAGGCAACGATAATGGTATAGGTAAAGGCTGGATATACAATGACAATGTAAATAGTCCACTTATAAAAGATTGGATTGGGAAAGAGGTTGGTTTTGATGATTTAACAAAACACGATAAGTGGTTATGCATGATTTCACCAAGGATAAAACTATTGAAAGAATTATTGCAATTTGGAGGAGTAATTTTTGTAAGTATAAATGAATTAGAACTTCATAATCTTAAAACCATAATGGATGATATTTTTGGTGAAGAAAATTTTGTTGAAATATTTTCATGGACAAAAACATATACTCCCCCAGGTTTATCATCAAAATCAAGACAAACTAATGAATATATACTTTGTTACGAAAATCAAAAAACAGGTGATAAATATAAGGGTGAGCCATTAGATAATGGTGACCAACCTCTTTTAAACAGGGGAAACCAAAGAAGAGAGCTAGCCTTTCCTAAAGATAAAGTATTTCTAAAATTGCCTGATAGTGAATATAAAGCTGGTGAATCTGACAGAGTTAAGCTTATCAATACTATTAATGTAAAAGATGGTAAGTCAGATAAAGATATAAGATTAGAAGCTGAATTCAAATGGACAGAAACAACGCTTGAAAATGAAATTAAAAGTGGTACAACATTTATTATTAAATCTGAAAAATTTTCTATACGTTTCATCCGACCCGATGAAGAAGGCTACAAAGCACCAACAAATCTGATAAAAGAAAAAATGAGATAATGTTGGTTCAAATGAAAATGCATCATCGGAATTAAAAGAGCTTTTAGGTACTGATGCTTTTCCATATCCTAAACCTGTATCTTTAATAAAATTCCTATCAAGATTATGTACAAAAGAAAATGATATTATTATTGATTCTTTTGCAGGTTCAGGTACAACAATGCATGCCGTTATGGATTTGAATAAGGAAGATGGTGGTAACCGTCAATGCATTATGGTTCAGATGACTGAAGCCACAGAAGCTGAACCCAAAAAAAATATCTGCAAAGATATTACCAGGGAAAGGGTAAAACGTGCTATTGACAAATTTGATTACGATAGTGGTTTTAAATACATCCGTGTTGGCATTCCTTTGGATGCAGAAACAATGCTTGCGGGACAATTGCCTACATACAAACAATTTGCAAAGTATGTTTACTATTTATGTACAGGAGAAAACCTTGAAAAAGAAGACAGCATAAATGAGGAAACCTTTTTTGTAGGGGAATTTGGTAAACAGGCCATTTATTTGGTTTACAAACAGGACTATAATACACTTACCCGCCTTGCCCTCAATTTATCAATGGCTGAACGGATAAAAAAGGAACAGCCCGGTAAAAAGCGGATTGTTTATGCCCCATCGTGCTTTCTCGATGAAGAATACCTGGCAGAAAACCAAATAGAATATGTGGGTATTCCTTATAATTTGTTTCAACGTAACCAGGAGTAAACTATGTACTTAAAAAAATACCAGATAAAAGTTGTTGAAGCCCTGAAGCAGTTCCTGCACACTGCAAGGGAAACCAAAACTTCATTTGATGTGGCAAAACAGACCTTGCCTGAAAATATGAGGCACACGTTAAACTGGGTACAAACAACTTTTCAGAACACGAACCTTGAATATAAAGACCGTTGTACGAATGGTCTGGGCAATTACTATCCGCGGGTTAATATCAAAGTGCCAACCGGTGGAGGAAAAACCCTGCTCGCGGTTGAAGCAATCCGGGAATATCAAAACATTTTTGCACAGAAACGGACAGGATTAGTAGTTTGGATTGTACCCAGCGAGACAATCTATAGTCAAACTGTTCAAAAAATAAGAGATAAAAGCAATCCTTTGCGCCAATTGCTCGACCAATGTAGCGGAAACCGTACTATCGTACTTGAAAAAGGGCAAAAACTAACAACAAATGATATTGAAGAAAACTTAGTTGTACTGTTTGTAATGATACAGTCCATTAGCAGGACAAATGGCAAAGAAGCCTTAAAAGTCTTTCAGGACAGTGGCGGTTACGATAGTTTTTTCCCGGCAG
This sequence comes from Tangfeifania sp., assembly GCF_055108615.1. Classification (NCBI taxonomy): domain Bacteria; kingdom Pseudomonadati; phylum Bacteroidota; class Bacteroidia; order Marinilabiliales; family Prolixibacteraceae; genus Tangfeifania; species Tangfeifania sp. The sequence goes on from NZ_JBSQIC010000003.1 coordinate 107,384, forward strand.
ATAACCGTTACGATTTACACAAGCAATTACTGGAGCAGATACCAAACCTCGATTATATTTCAGCTTTGGGAGAAGAACAGCCATTAATAATGACCAGTTTGGGTAATGCAATTCGTGTGGCAAAACCTTTGATAATTATTGATGAGATGCACAAAGTTTTTTCCGACAATGCAAGAAAAACCATTGACGGGCTTAACCCTGAAATGATTCTCGGTTTAACGGCAACACCAAAGGAAAATATGAATATCCTTGTAACCATAACCGGACTTGAACTGAAAGAAGAAGAAATGGTAAAGCTTGATATGCATATCCTTCCACCAATCAGTAAACAGGAAGATGACTGGAAAGCAATGGTAAAAGAGATTAAGGAACACAGGGAAAAACTTGAAAATACAGCAAAGCAATATCAAAAAAACCAGGGCGCCTATATTCGCCCGACAGCTTTAATTCAGGTTGAAGCAACAGGAAAAGACCAAAGAGGCAAAGGACGGGTACATAGTTTAGATGTAAAAGAATATTTAATCAGCCTTGAAGTTAATCCCGATGAAATAGCCATAAAAACAAGTTCCCAAAATGATATTGAAGATATTAACCTTTTTTCGCGGAATTGCCCTGTTCGCTTTATTATAACGAAAGAAGCACTCCGGGAAGGTTGGGATTTTTCTTTTGCATACATCCTCGGTATCATCCCCAATGTAAATTCAAACACAGGCGTAACGCAATTAGTCGGTCGGATTTTAAGACAGCCATTCGCCAAAAAACTAGGCGTTAAAGAACTGGATGAAAGTTATGTTTATTATACAAAAGGCGATACCCGAAATATTTTGGATAGAGTTGCTACGGGGTTTAAGAACGAGGGATTAGAAGACCTTGTAACAAAATTAAAATTCAGGGATAATGAGGATATTAATGCAAATAAAACGGTAAAAATTAAAAAGGAACTAAGTGAGAAATTTCAAAATTCATTCTACCTCCCTGTTTGGTTAATGGTTGATGATAACAACAATAAAAGGCATTTCAATTATAATATTGACATTAAACCAAAAATAGATTTTATTTCTTTTGAATTATCTGATGAATTTATAAAAAGCATAGAAAATTCATTAAGTGATGAAACAAAAGACCGGAAAGCTTTTGCAATAACCCTGGATGACGAAAGTAAGGCCGCATTTGTTGAAGAAACGTCAAAAAGTAACAGTATTGCAGAAATAAACATTGACTATTTAACCCGTAGATTAAACGAAACAATTGACAATCCATTCCAGTCAAGGGTAATCAGTAAAAAAATACTAAAGCAACTTGAAGAAATAATTGGACAAGATAAAATAAAAGAGCATTTCAGTTTTGTTGCATCCCAGGTTACAAAAGAATATGTAAAGGAAAAAGCAAAGCAGGAAGAATCCATTTTCATGAAACTCCTTGAAGATAAAAAACTTGTCTTAGCCGTTTCTGATGATGAAGAATCTGGCTTTAAAGTGCCTGGCAAAGACATTATTACAGTAAATACAATACCAAATACTTATAAATATTACCTGTTTGATGATGTAGAATTAAGCACGATGAATTCATTGGAAAAGAAAGTAGGTGACATTTTGGATAAACAGGAAACAATTCTCTGGTGGTTTAGAAACAGGACAAGTAAAAACTGGTACTCGATACAGGGCTGGCAAAAGAATAAAATCCGACCTGATTTTGTGGCAGCTAAAAAGAACGAAAATGAAGAGTTAGAGTTGGTTTATATCGTTGAAAGTAAAGGAGAACATTTACTTGGTAATGTTGACACCACCTACAAGAAAAAAGTTCTTGATATAATGACGGAACAGAAGAAACAAGAAAAAATAAAGACCTATCAAACACAGATTCCATTTGAAGAATTTGTTGTAAATGATAAAGTTGAGTGTTATTTGATTGAGCAGGAAAAAGAAGAAGAGGACTTAAAAAAGCTAATGAAATAAAAGAAGCCATCCGGTTAAGGACAGCTTCTTCAATAAAATCTATTTTGAATGCTGTTTTACGAAAGCATTTCTTTTACCTGTTTGTACACATTTTCGCTGTTAAAGCCCAGTTTTTCATCGAGCACTTTGTATGGAGCAGAAAATCCGAAAGTTTCCATTCCCCAAATCGAACCATTTTCGCCAACCAGTCCGGTGAGGGTTTCGGGTAATCCTGCCGTTAGCCCGAAACGTGGAATTCCTGTGGGCAGCACGCTTTCCTGGTAGTCCTTTGGTTGGTTTCTGAATAGTCCTTCGGAAGGGGCTGAAACCACCTGTACGTTCAGGTTATCTTTTTCAGACAGAAGTTTGGCACCGTCAACCAGCGACGATACTTCTGAACCGTTGGCAACCAGCACTACATCCGGTTTGGCGTTCGGTTTCAGGACAATGTAAGCTCCTTTTTCGGTTTGCAGTGCCGATTGATAAGGGTCTCCACTGGCCGGAATGTTTTCAATGTTCTGGCGCGACAGTATCAATGCTGTGGGTGTGGCTGTATTTTCAACAGCCATTTTCCATGCTACTGTAGTTTCGTTTCCATCGGCCGGGCGCAGCACCAGCATGCTGTTTTCACCACTGTGGTTTTTAAGTTTTTCCAGCAGCCTGATTTGGGCTTCCTGCTCCACCGGCTGGTGAGTGGGGCCATCTTCACCAACGCGGAATGCATCGTGTGTCCAAACGTATTTTACAGGTAGTTTCATGAGTGCAGCAAGGCGCACGGCTGGTTTCATATAATCGGAAAATACGAAGAATGTTCCGCAAACCGGGATAACACCGCCGTGTAGCGCCATTCCGTTTGCCATACAGGCCATGGTGAGTTCACTCACACCAACCTGGAGGAACGAACCACTGAAATCGCCTTTTTGCAGTGGCTGGGTTTTTTTCAGGAACCCGTCGGTTTTATCGGAATTGGAAAGGTCGGCAGAGGCCACAATAAGGTTTTCAACTTTGCCTGCCATTGCTGCCAGCACAGCGCCTGAAGCCCCGCGGGTGGCTACGTTTTCTTTTTGTTCTACTGAAGAAAAATCAAATTGAGGCGCTTCATCAGCGAAGAATGTTTTCAGTTTTTGGGCCAGCTCCGGGTTTTCCTTTTCCCATTTAGCCTGCCGGGCTTTTTTGTCAGCTGCGGCTTTTATCAGTTCTTCTTTTCGTTTATTGTAAAATTCTTTCACCTCTTCAAAAACCTGAAATGTATTTTCGGGGTCACCACCCAGGTTTTCAATGGTTTTTTCAAATGATGCGCCTGCTTTCGACAGCGGCATTCCGTGGGTTGAAGTCTGGCTTTCGAACGAGCTGCCATCTTCAGTAACAGCCCCTTTCCCCATTACTGTTTCGCCAATAATGAGCGTGGGTTTTTGCGTTTCGGCATTGGCCTTTTTCAGGGCTTCCCTGATTTGGTCCATGTTGTTGCCGTCAATTGTAAGAACATTCCAACCCCAGGCTTCGTATTTTTTTGCTGTGTCTTCGGCTGTAACCACATTGGTTTTTGTGGAGAGCTGAATTTTGTTCGAGTCGTAAAACATGATGAGGTTTCCGAGGCCCAGGTACCCTGCAATCCGCCCGGCACCCTGCGATACCTCTTCCTGAATTCCGCCATCGGATATGAAAGTGTAAATTTTGTGTTCCATCCAGTCGCCAAAGCGGGCAGTAAGGAACCGTTCAGTAATGGCAGCTCCAACAGCCATGGTGTGGCCTTGTCCCAGAGGACCTGAGGTGTTTTCAATTCCCCTTGCCACATCTTTTTCAGGATGGCCGGGAGTTACGCTTCCCCATTGCCTGAAATTCGATAAATCATCCATGCTGTAGGTTCCGGCAAGAGCAAGAACAGAGTACAACATTGGCGACATGTGTCCCGGATCGAGAAAGAACCTGTCGCGGTTGGGCCATTCCATATCGGACGGATCGTAGTTTAAAAATTCGGAGAAAAGGACGTGGATATAATCAGCACCTCCCATTGCACCACCGGGATGCCCCGATTTTGCTTTTTCGACCATCGCGGCCGAAAGAATGCGGATGTTATCAGCTGCTTTTTTGTCAATTTGATTACTCATGTTGTTATTTTTTTAGTTTTTATTCTGTAACAGAGGTTTCAGCCCAAAAATAACAAAAAAAAAGGAACCCGCAGGCTCCTCTTGTTCAGTGTTAAAATATTCTTATTTCTGAATTATTCGGACCATAAAAACTCCTTCAATTGATTTTAGTTTGGAAATGAGCTGTTCATCAATTTCGGAGCGGGTTACATCAATAATGTTGTAGGCAATGTTATCACGCTTTTTATTCAGCATGTTATCAATGTTTAACCCTTCGGAAGCCAGCACACTCGAAATCTGGCTAACCATGTTGGGGATATTTTTATTGGCAATTAATATTCTGGCACCGTCGTTTCTCTCCATAAATGCCTCGGGAAAATTAACCGAGTTTTTTATGTTCCCGTCTTCAATAAAATTTTTCAACTGGTTTACCGCCATAACGGCGCAATTTGTTTCCGACTCTTTTGTTGAAGCGCCAAGGTGTGGAATGGCAATCACATTGTCCATTTTAAGTGTTTCTTCGTTGGGGAAATCGGTAACATAGCGCGATACTTTTCCTGTTGCAATGGCTTCTTTTAAATCGCTCCGGTTTACCAGTCCTCCGCGCGCGAAGTTGAGCAAGCGTACGCCGTCTTTCATCATACTGAATTTTTCTTTGTTGATGTAACCTTCTGTTTCGGGGTTGAGCGGAATATTCAGTGTTACATAGTCGGCCTGCGTCAGGATTGGCTGAATACCTTCCACCCAGGTTACCTGGTTGCTCAGTTTCAGGGCCTGTTGAACTTTCATGTAAGGGTCGTACCCAATTACGTTCATTCCCAGTGCCTGGGCAGCATTGGCCACGAGCACTCCAATGGCTCCCAGCCCAATTACCGCCAGCGTTTTACCTTTAATTTCCTGCCCGGCAAAATTCTTTTTCCCCTGTTCAATCAAAGCCGGGATTTCGTCTCCCTTGTCAACCAGCGTTTTGACCCATGCAGCTCCGTCGATAATGTCTCTCGACGAAAGTAAAAGGCCTGCAATTACAAGTTCTTTTACACCATTGGCATTGGCACCGGGGGTGTTAAAAACCACAATTCCTTTTTCGGTGCATTTTTCAACCGGGATGTTATTTACCCCGGCACCGGCACGGGCAATAGCTTTTAACGAGGAAGGGAGTTCCATGTCGTGCATTTTAAAGCTGCGAAGCACGATGGCATCCGGGTTTTGAAATTCGCTTGCAATTTCGTATTTGCTTAACGGGAAAAGGGCTAACCCGTCGGGATCGATTTTATTTAACGTTTGAATTTTAAACATTTGTATATGATTTTTTGAGTTGTAAATCTATTGATTTGCTAAGGAACAAATATCATAAATTTATACCAAGTAGTTCAAAGGAAAGCGGTGAGATTTCAATATAAAATTAACATCAAGTAGTTTTTGAGGGTAAAAAGTTTTATTTTTTCAGTTTGAAGCTGCTTATACAATTAAATTGTAACAGGATTGGTCATTAATAATGAATTGACCTGATTTTCGAGCATCCGGCCAACAAAATGTAAAGGAAACTTGTCAATTCAAATTGGTGTTTCGCGGCAAACCATTAATACCATTGAAACCGGAAGGTACGTTCCTTCAACGGTTTTGGCGCTGAAAATTTCCAAAATATTTGAAAAACCCGTGAATGAAATATTTAACCTGGAAGATTCAGATTAATTATTTCAGCCGCACTTTGGCAAATACCGGTAAATGATCCGAGGGAAACCGGTTGTCTTTAATTTCGCTTAGGGCAGCATATTTTAAAACCTCGATGTCCCCTTTCACAAAAATGTAGTCAATCCTTCGGCTGCTCAAATCGGCATTAATATCAAAACCGTTATACGTACCCACCGGTCCGTAGGGAGGTTCTTTTGTTACTTCGCGGCTGTCATCCAGGTAATCTTTGAGCATTTTAATGGGTTCCTGGTCGGGAGTGAGGTTAAAGTCGCCGGTTAGAATTACCGGAGTGCCTGCAGGCACCATTTCCTCAATTTTTTGGCGAATCAGCGTTGCCGAATTTTTCCGGGCTTCAACTCCTACGTGATCAAAATGGGTATTGAAAACCATGAATTCTTTGCCGGTTTCTTTCGATTCAAAAATGCCCCAGGTAACAATCCGGTTAAGCGCTGCATCCCAACCGGTACTTGGCTTCTCAGGAGTTTCTGACAGCCAGAATGTTCCCCGTTCATGTAAGTTGAACTTCGATTTTTTATAGAAAATGGGAGAGAATTCGCCCCCTTTTTTACCATCGTCGCGGCCAACGCCAAACCACTCGTATCCCGGCATTTCATTTTTAACATCTAAAATCTGGCCGTGGAGCGCTTCCTGCAAACCAAAAATGTCAGCTTCATGAAATTTCAATAATCCGGTGACCATTTCAATCCGGTTGGGCCATGCGTTTTCTCCGTCATTTGGGGTGTTGTACCTGATATTGAAAGAAATAATGTTCATTGGTTGCGAAAGTAAAACTGTAGGAATTAAAAGCAGAAAGAAAAAGATTATTTTTTTCATTGTTCACAGAAATTAAATTGTTCATATTCCGGTTTTTGCTGAATTCCCTGTACAACAGTGTGACGGTTTTCAGCGGTGCCGCTAAGCACAAAGTTATAACAAAAATCAACGATTTCGTCGAAGTACTCTGTCATTGGTTGGCTGGCCATTTCGTGTCCGGTGCCACAGGTAGTGTGTAGCCAGTGAGGTATTTCAAGCTGTGCCAGTTTTTTTGCAATGGTGTGCGAACCATGCAGAATAATGTACCCGGGCTCATTGGGATTGCAGTAATGATGCGGTGCCGAGGCATAAGGCACCAGGTTATCGTCAGTGCCGTGAAAAAGCAGTGACGGAACGGCCGAGTCCTCAAATATTATAGAAGTGTCAGGAATTGCACCGGCCATTCCAATTACCCCGGCATAATCAACCGGGCCTGATTCGAGCCCGTAACAAAAGGGTGGCTGGTAGGCTGTTATCAGGGCAGCTTCAGCTCCGGCACTGCTGCCGGCAAGAATTATTTTTTGCGGATCAATCTCAAACTGGTGCCTGTTTTGAATCAGGTAGTAGGTTGCATCCTGAATATCTTCCATAGCTGCATGGAATGTATTTAGCTTTTCGGTGGCCGGGCAGTTGCAGCCAAAGCCGCCTTCTTTTCCTTTTCGTGTTAGCCGGTACGAAATGGATGCCGTTACGTAACCAAGTTCTGCAAGGCGGGTACAAAATTTCACGTTGTCTTCATGATCCCGTTCTCCTCCCTGAAAACCACCTCCGTGAATGTACATGATTACAGGCCGTTTAATTTCTGAATCGTTTACCGGCATGTAAATATCCATGTCGAGGTTTTGTCCGTCTTTTGAAATGTAAGTGTGAGTTTCTGTTGCTATTTCATCGGTAATTGGAGCGAGGTACCGTCCCTGGGCAAAGGCTGAAAAAATTATTCCCCAGAAGAGCATTAACATTGACGTAAATTTCATAGCGCTGAAAATTTTGCCGAATATAATGAAATAATAAAAAAATAAGGGACCCGACTCTTCGGATCCCCCCTGTACAAATGCCCTTTTTTAAACCAGATAAATCAATTACGGTTAAGTAATTTAAAGTTTATCTTCCCTAAAATTTTTAACTAAACTACAATACCGGATTTCGCAAGAACTGATCCTGTTTTTGTAAGTTGTTTGTTTACAGTGTTTTGTTGTTCGGGGTGTGATTTTTCATTTTCTCAAAATGGGAAAAGTTTTTTGATTTGGGATAGTTTGTCTTTTCATCGAAGAAAACTGAATAAGGGAAATGATGAACAAAAAAAATCCGGTGCCATCCAGGTGCCGGATTTTTTTGAAGAGGGAGTGATATTAATAATGTTTCCGTTTCGTGTATTTTGTATGCAACAGATGATGTGATTTTTCACCCAGCGGCTCAATCAGGAAATCTTTGTAAAGTTTTTGTATTTCCGGATTTTCATGCGACTTCCGCAGGGGCAGGTCTCCATCTTCGGCATAAATGGCTTCGGTGCGTTTTTTCCTGATCTCTGGGTTGGTAGGAATAGGTTGTCCGCCACCACCGAGGCATCCGCCCGGGCATGCCATAATTTCAATAAAATGGAAATCGGCTTCTCCGGCTTTTACTGCATCCATCACTTTTTTGGCGTTTACCAGTCCGTGGGCCACTGCACATTTCAGCTCCACACCATCGAGGAACGACCATTCTTTGAGTGGTTTTTCAATTTTGATGGTTGCTTTCCGCACACCTTCCAGGCCCCTCACAGGCAAAATATTCAGATTGTCGAATGGCACGTCGCGCCCGGTAACCAGCTCGTAGGCTGTGCGTAATGCGGCTTCCATAACTCCTCCGGTAGCACCGAAAATTACACCGGCACCGGTTGATTCGCCCATCAGCCGGTCGAATTTTGCAGGGGCCAGTTTTTCAAAGTCCAGTCCGGCCTGTTTGATTAAAATAGCCAGCTCACGGGTGGTTAACACATAATCTACGTCGCGGTACCCGCTGTCGTGCATCTCGGGCCGGTTAGCTTCAAATTTTTTAGCCGTGCAAGGCATTATTGAAACTGAAACGATATTTTCGGGATCAAGGTTCCGCGCTTTGGCGTAATACGTTTTTGCCAGTGCCCCGAACATTTGCTGCGGCGATTTACAGGTCGATAAATTATCCAGGTATTCCGGGTACAAATGCTCGATGTATTTAATCCATCCCGGCGAGCAGGAAGTTGCCATTGGAAGTTTCACATCCGGGTCTTTGTCAACCAGTGCTTTTTTCAAGCGCATCAGCAGTTCGTTTCCTTCTTCAACAATAGTGAGATCGGCAGAGAAATCGGTATCGAGAACCGAATTAAAACCTAACCGTTTAAGTGCAGCAGCCATTTTACCGGTTACTCTTTCTCCTGGTTTCATTCCGAGTTCTTCACCCAAACCAACACGTACCGCAGGTGCTGTTTGAACAACCACGTGTTTGGTTGGGTCGGAAATGGCCTCCCAAACTTCTTCAATGTAATTCTTTTCAACCAGTGCGCCGGTGGGGCAGTGGTTTACGCATTGTCCGCAATTGGTACAAACCACATCGTTCATCGGTTTTTCAAAGAAAGTGGCTATTTTCATTTTGTCGCCCTTGTAGGCAACAGTGAGCGCATTTACACCCTGAAGTTCGGAGCAGGTCCTTACGCAACGCTGGCAACGGATACATTTACTGTCGTCTTTCATTATCGACGGCGAAAACATATCGATGGTATAGCTTTTCATGGGTGCCAGCTCCAGGAAGTCCTGGGTCATTATTTTATATTCCGATGCCAGTTCCTGCAGTTCGCAGTTTCCGTTGCGGTAACATTTCGTGCAGTCGGCATTGTGTTCTGACAGCAGCAGTTCAATAATGTGTTTTCTTGAATTTCGGACCTTCAGGCTGTTGGTTAGTATTTCCATCCCGTCTTCGCAGGGGGTTGCGCAGGCTGCCGAAAGCCTTTTCTGCCCGACTACCTCAACCACGCAAACCCTGCAGTTACCTGCAACACAAAGGTCTTTATGATAACACAATGTTGGTATGCGCACGCCCTGTTCCTCGGCTGCCTCAAGAATTGTTTTCCCTTTTTTTACGTCAACAGGATAACCGTTGATTGAAATATTGATATTTTTTGTCATTTTTTTCTGATTTTCAATTTTAGTAAATCATCTCTTCCCTGAAATTCTCGACAATAGAAGAGAAAGAATTTGCAACAGATTGTCCTAATCCACACTTGGCCGTGTACTGCATGGTTTCCGTCAATCTCAGCAGCTTTTCGAGGTAAGAAGCTGGCTTTTCACCGCGTTTAACGGCTTTAATTCCGAGCAGCAGCTGCTGGCAGCCCACCCGGCAGGGAGTGCATTGCCCGCACGACTCTTCCCTGAAAAACTCGAGGTAATTATCGAGCACGTTGAACATGGAGCGTGAACTGTTGAAAAGCATCATGGAACCACCTGTTGGCAGTGAAATACCAACAAGTTTTCCCTGGTAGCCGATTGCCGTGTCGTTAAATTTTTTCCGTGGCACCAGGAATCCTGATGCGCCGCCCACCTGAACGGCTTTGGTATCGCCATCGCCGAATTCATATACAAAATCTTGCAGGCTCATCCCCAGCTCCAGTTCGTAAATTCCCGGCTTGGGCGTGTCGCCCGAAACGGAGAACAGTTTTGTTCCGCGGGAGTACTGAACTCCAAGGTCGTAGAATTTTTTTGCACCGTATTCAAAAATGGTGAAGGTGTGCACCAAAGTTTCTACGTTGTTTATAACTGTTGGGCCATCCATGTACCCGGCCTGGGTTGGGAATGGCGGTTTGTTACGGGGTTCGCCCCGTCTGCCTTCCATCGATTCCATCAGGGCGGTTTCTTCTCCGCAGATGTAGGCACCGCTTCCCATAAAAATTTTGACTTTAAAATCGAGGTTGGTCTCTTTGCAGTAATAATGGAACTCCTCGATGGCTTTGTTCAGTTCTTCTTCAAGAAATTTGTATTCGCCACGCAGGTAGATAAATCCTTCTTTTGCCCCGGTTACATGGCCGCAAACAGCCATTGCCGTAAGTACTTTGTAGGGGACGCGCGAAAGAATCTCACGGTCTTTGAATGTGCCGGGTTCCCCTTCGTCTGCGTTGCAAATTACATATTTGTTTTTTGCTTTTGCCTCAGAAGTGAGCTTCCATTTCAGTCCGGTGGGGAAACCGGCTCCTCCTCTTCCTTTCAGCTCCGAACTTATCAGTTCGTTTATAATATCTTCCGGTTTCTTTTTTATGGTAGTGGACAGGACTTTCTCCCAGTTGTTTTCATTTTTAAAAATGAAATCCACTCTTTTTAATTGATATGAGTATGCCATTGCTTCCTGTTTTTTAGTTAAATTGATTTTTTAATGTACCCTGAAAGAATTTCCCGGATTTTTTCCGGGGTGAGGTCGGTATAAACTTCATCATTTATAAGCATTGCAGGAGCTTTGTGGCACCACCCCAGACAATTGGTCTCGAGCAAAGTGAACCGGTTGTCAGGGGTTGTTT